>JAISLG010000083.1 GCA_031260615.1 Oscillospiraceae bacterium
CTAAGGTATTCGGGTAAAAAAGTCGGGAAGTTTACATCGCCTCATTTGGTGTCCGTTACCGAACGTATCGAGATAAATGGACAGGAAGTTTCCGACAGTACCCTTGCGGGGGCAGTGGAATTTGTGGACGAACGTGTGTCCGCAAACGGACTTAATGATTGCTCACAGTTTGAAATACTGTTCGCCGCCGCGCTTATGGTGTTTTACGCCGAAAAAACGGACATTGCCGTTATCGAGGCGGGTATCGGCGGAACGCTCGATTGCACAAACGTGATTACACCGCAAGTGTCGGTTATTACTTCAATCGGATACGACCATATTCCGCTCCTCGTGAACCCCGAAATTGATATTCCGCCCCTCTACCAAATCGCACTCCAAAAGTCGGGTATTATCAAGCCAAATATTCCCCTTGTCGCGACTCCGCACGCGGACAGGGAAATTGCCAACATATTCGCGCAAATATCTATGCAAAACCATTCCCGTTTTTACTTCCCCGAATTTAACGGGAACACGGATTACAAGACCTCCCTGTTCGGGAATGAATTTGTGTATGAAGGGGAAAAATACAATACCAAAATGGGCGGACTAAGACAGATTTATAATGCCGTCACCGCGATAAAAGCATTATGGGTGCTCGGTGTAAGATACGACTGCGTTAAACGGGCAATCGAACAGACTGTTATCCCAGCACGGTTACAAGTAGTGTCACAGTCGCCGTTAATTGTCCTCGATGGGGCGCATAACGAGGACGGGTTACAAGCCGCGTTTGAACTCTTTAATGCCTGTACACCGCGTAAACGCGCGGTAATTACGGGCTTTTCCCGACTTAAAGACGTGTCCTCGAATGCGCGTGCAGTGCTTGATGGAGTGCAGTTGTCACGATTGTTCGTTGTCACGGACTTCGACCCGAACGCGCTCGGTGAACGGGAAGTTCGCGCTATATTCAACCTCGAAAATAAAGGACGCGCAGTATACGCCGAATATATCACAGTCGCCGATATTAAACGCGTATTCGCGGAGAATAAAGGACACGCGTTCCTCGTTACGGGGTCGCTGTACCTTGCGGGAAAGGTAATACCATTGTTGTGATTTTTTTATGTGACCTCGATAACACATTGATTTACTCATACAAACACCGACTTCCCAACGATATTTGCGTGGAGGTTTACAAAGACGGTAAATTGCTGTCCTTTATGACCGCCGCAAGCATAAAAAAACTTAACGCGTTAAATAAACAACACCTCTTTATCCCTGTGACATCGCGTTCCCTCGAACAGTACAACCGTATTAAACTCGGCTTTACACCCAAGTATGGAGTAATCGAAAACGGGGCGCGGTTAATCACAGACGGTGTTATTGACTCGCATTGGGGAGCGGAAACTGCTCGGCTGTTGTCGCGGACTATGCCGCTTATACCGCGCTTGTTTAATGTTATCTCGTCTGACTTCGACAGGTACTATGTATCCGATGTGCGGATTGTCGAGGATTACTTTGTGTTCGGGAAATGGACGGACACCGTAAAATGCGATGCCGCGCTACGCGGAGTCGCTGACGATACCCTATTCGATATATTCACCGTGGGTAACAAGTTTTATATTATGCCGAAACTCCTGTCCAAAGGAACGGCGACCAACCGCATACGGCAGTTCCTGAACGGTTCGGGCAACCGTCAAAAAATAATCGCGGCAGGTGATAGCCCAATGGATACGCCGATGTTGAAAGCGGCGGATATACCTTACAAAGCAGTGAACGGGCAATGCGCGGAAGCAATGCTCGATTTTATTTTGAATTTGAAAACTTGATTATGAGAGAAAAACCAGAAAATAAAATTGTGTTCGACAGAATGATTGCCGAAACAGAGGCGATAATTGCCACTAACAAAGTCGCCGCCACGACCGTAGAACAGTCGAAAAAAGATACACCGATGTTCGCGCAATACAACGAGATGCGTAAAGGATACGAGGATTGCTTGTTATTTTTTCGGCTCGGTGATTTTTATGAATTGTTCGGCGACCAAGCGAAAATTGTATCGGACGAGTTGAATTTGACTTTGACGGCGCGGGCTGGTATCTCTATGTGCGGTGTGCCATACCACGCCGTTAATTCGTATATTCGGCGGCTACTCAAAAAGGGTTACAAAATTGCAATCGGCGAGCAGATGACAGATGCCGTTAAGGGTGGAAGTATGATTGAACGGTCGGTTGTCCGCGTGGTTACACCGGGGACACTTACCGAGGACAATTTGCTTGACGGGAGTAAAAACAATTACCTTGCCTCGTTTTGCAGTAACAACTCCGCCCTCGTCACGACTTGCGTATTCGCGGACGTGTCCACGGGCGAACTGTTCGGGAGTGTCAAATCCGCTGACAAACTCGACTCCCTCGAACGGGTGTTGTTAAACGAAATATCCGCATACACACCGACCGAAATCATATTCACACCCGACTTTGCATCGTTTAACGGCATTGCCGAATACCTCAAACACACGGGGCTTAATATCGCTGGAAATTGCTCGACCGCCCCGTTTTCCGAAGTCGAA
>JAISLG010000151.1 GCA_031260615.1 Oscillospiraceae bacterium
AAATAGTCTGCAACCCCTCGGGGAACGCGAATTCCGTTGCGGACTTGTATTTTGGGTACCACACGAGTTTTTGATAGCCGCTTGTATAGAGCACACCATTTTCGGCGATGTACGCGGGATTATCGGGGTCAACCTCGACTGTTTCGAGTACGCTTGCATAGTAGAATGTAAGCGCGGCAATTTTGGTAACCGTTTTCGGGATAATGAGGTGTTTGACGAACAATCCGGCATCGGAATTCAGTGCGAACGACGACGCGGCAATTTCGACAACGGTTTTCCCCTCGACCGTTTCGGGTATTTCAACGATTTCCTCATATATTGCCCCGAACGATTTGAGAACGGCAAACTCACCGCTGATGTCATAACTTATCCCATTTTCCTCAGCAATATTAGGGTCAGGCACAGCGGTTTCGGCAACCGCAATTACCCTCCTATCCATACCGTTCGATACGGGGATTGCAAACGCGGTACACAGTAATATCGCGGAGATGAATGCAGATATTTTTTTGTTTTTTGTTTTCATAGTGGTTTTTTATTTCAATTAAAAGGAGGTGCGCCCAATGAATAATGGGCGCAACCAACGCCAAGCAAACCGAGCAATTTCTCATTGTATGCTTATTATATTCAATAACACTAAGGTTTTCAAGTGTCTTTTGCAATATGCGCACTTGTATCGAAAATACGCAAGACGGGTATCCTATGTATTGACAACACTCGTCAGGATATGTATAATATCATTTTATGTACGGACAGTAATCTTATATACAGACAAAATCTGAAACAAAAAAACGGAAGTCAAATTTGGTATTTTACTATATATTGTTCATCGCTATCGCAATTGCGGGTATGGTTACCCACGCGACGGCAGTCGGGTTGTGGGGGGCGCGCGGTGCGCATATTGCCCTCGTTGAGCCCGAAACAGGTAAATGGCGGCACTATAATAAAGTCAAAATTGCCGACACGATATTCTGCGGATTAGCGTTTATCGCGTTGTTTGTTGTTTCCGCTATTCGTAAGAACGTCGGGAGTGACTACCTCCTATACTCAAATTGGTATAACAAAATTAAGTTTCTCCCGCTCGACTTAAATGCGCTTAACGATAAGGAAAAAGGTTGGGTTATCTCGTCCAAAATTATCTCAAATATCTCCTTTAAGACTCCCGTATTGATGTTCGCAATCTTCGCCGCGTTTATTTTGATTTTCTTCTTTATATATGTAATTCGGCACTCGTCACTCCCGTGGCTGTCCGTTACCGCGTTTATCGGACTCGGATACTTCCTCCTGTCTATCCACTTTATGCGGCAAATGGTCGCCGCTGTGATTTGTGCGTTCGCGATAAATTGCATTTACCGCAATCAGTGGTTGCGGTTTTTGGTGCTCGTATTGTTCGCGTCGTGTTTCCATATATCCGCGTTTTTGCTGATACCTTTCTATTTTGTACTCAAAATCCCGATTACCCCGATTGTTCTCGGGGCGTATGCATTGTTCACTACCTTTGTGTTCCTTAACTCGACTCGGATATTTGCCTTCGTTACCACTTATATCTATACGGGTTACGGCGGTTTGGAGGACAATGAGTTTATGTACAAAGGGTCGACAAATTATATCCACCTCTCAATGTTCGGGTTGTATGTCGTTTGTTATATGTTTAAGGACAATTTGTTAAAACGGAGTAAGTTTAACGGGCTGTTAATGAATTGCCTGTTCTTCGCTGGATTCTTTGAAACACTCGGGTCGCACCACGCGCTCGTGTCGCGCCTTATTCTATACTTTGTACTCCCCGGTGTTATACTCCTCCTCCCAGAACTCGCGTTCGCAATCGGGGATTACCTCAAAGGGTTCTCGCGGAAACGCGAAAAAACAATGACCACGCTCCGATATCTGTTCTATGTGGGAATCGGCGCGTATATCGTTGCGTCCTATGTGTACCTCATCAATGTCAATTACTGCCGCGCCGTTCCGTACCATACTATATATGAAGGGTTCGACGGTATCAACGACGTGAGCCGCGAGGGTGACTTGTATTGAGTGATTTTATTTTCCGAAATTTGAAAAAATGCCGCGCCGTTCCGCTCGGGGATATTCTTATATGTGTCGCGGCATCTCTCTCTTGCTCGTTTTACTTCTTTGAAAAGGAAACGAGTGCGACTTTGGTCGCGCTTATCACAGGACTCGCTTATGCGGTATTTTTTGGAAGTTGGCTTTTTACCGCTTTCAAAGGTGCCGTTTTGAAAAAATATTTTATGCTGCCGTTCGCGTTTGTGTATTGGTTTTTACTGCCCGTTATCGCACAAATAATCGAGGCGACAACAAAAAATGTGACAGGTTCTGACCCAAAAAAATTTTTCTCGGAAAGTTTGAAACTTTTTTGTGTGTACCCGCTGACTAATATATCGAAGGGTAAAGGTTCTCTAAATTATATCTTAGTCGGTTTTATCTTCTTTATAGTTATCGCGGTTGTGGTGCTGTATGGACGTAAATCAAGGATTGGATTTGAACGGGAAACCCTAACAGCAGGTGTTGTCTTTAAGGCAACGCGCAAAGTTATACAAGATGAGGAACGCTTATGCGTTTTGAAACAGAGTACGGCAGACGATGTTGCGGTTGTAACCGAGTTGGCTGAAACTGATAAACCACGGGGTGTCACGGACCGAGAGGCGTATTCGTTAAGTTTTAATGTCGTTGACGACTTGAAAAAAATGGAAACGGTCGCTCAAACTGCGGAGGTTTCGGGAGAAACCAAGGCGGAAGAAAAGCCTGACACGGCGGTTTCGTCAAAGTGAACAAAACATATCGGTAAATTATGCAAAAAACGCGCAAAACGCCGAAAGTAAAAATTACCGATTGACAGAATGGCTTGTACGGGTATAATAGCAACTGTATTCGCGAGAGTGGTACAGACAAGATTAAGCAGCACAAGTACATTGGTCGGGACGTCCCGATAACTGATATGGCAACCTAACGACATAAGAATATGGCAGGTTGGACCTCCCCGAAAATAAATTATGAGGACGGGGAGAAGAAAAAAAACAAAGAGGTATAAATGAAAACTAAGGTAATTAGCGCACTCGCAGCGTTGGCAGTTGTTACTGCATTCGGCGCGTCCGCTGCTCAATCGTCTTCTTCGTCAACAGAGACTGAAATAAAAGAAGAAGTGATAAACGAAATCGAAAAAGCGCTGCCGGGCGTAACTCCTGCACAGGCAGAAGAAATCTTCAAGGCTATTCCCGCTTTTGCTGATGAATTCAAGGGTGCACCGGTGCTGATCTCTGCTCTTGAAAAGCCCGCTATTGAGGACTTGCTTGCTGCAGGCATCGACCCGAGCAAACCGACTGTATGGCGTTTTGGCATTAACATTTTCGGTACAATCGTTGATTCTGTAAGAGCAAATACTCTCGGTTACGCTGTCCCTGTTGAAGAGGCAGAAGGAGAAGAAGAAGGCGATGCTGCTACTGATGTTGTCGGTTACATCTTCGTTGATATTGCTGGTACAGACGTTGAAATTGCAGCAGATGGTCACCCCGCTATCTACAACCTCGGCGATGTAAACGCTGATCGTGCTGTAAACGCTTTGGACGCAGTTGCTGTCCTTGAGTCTTATGCAAAAGTTGGTCCAAATCTTGATGCAAACAAATATGCTGACGTTGATGGCGATAAGACTGTAAATGCTCTTGACGCCGCAAGTGTACTCTCCTACTATGCAAAACTTGGCTATTAAATTAAAAACAAAAAGGTGAATAAAATGAAAGCAAAAAAAATCGCGTCTGCTGTAATCGCAGCAGCACTTTTAACTAGCGGCGCAGCTCTTGCTGTTGTCGCACCTATTACCGGGATTGTAGCGTTCGCAGCTTCTACTGATGCTTCTCTTAGCTTCGGCTCTGATGGCTTGCTGAACTCTAAGGATAACGGAGCGCTTGAGCTTGCTGGTAATGCCTCTGTCACATCGACAATCAATGGTGATGTAATTACCTATGAGGTAAGCATTCTCAACGCTTGGAACGCTTATGGTTTGTATATAAGCATTCCTGCTGATGTTACAGATATCGAAGTTGTAGATGGTCCTGATGTTGTTAATGCTTCAGACCTCCACAATATCTTCATCACCGACGCAAAGTCGAAAGATGCTAAGGCTGGTGTTGTTGCAGTTATCACAGGTAAGGTTGCCGCTGCTCCTGCAACAACCGCTGCTCCTGCAACAACTGAGGCTCCTGCAACAACCGCTGCTCCTACCGTTGCTCCTACTGCTACACCTGACTCTGCTGCTTCCAGCCAGATAAAGGAATTGCAAGATAAGATTACTGACCTCCTCGGTCAGATTGATGAACTTAGCAAGAGCAACACCGCTATTCAGGGCGCGATTGATGATTTGAAGAAAGTTCTTGATGACCTCAAAACAGGTTCGCTCACCAATGAAGACGTGGCTAAAGCTATCAACGATGCTCTCGCAAAACTCGACCTTACCGTTGACCTCCCGACCGACTATGTAACAAAAGATGAGTTGGCTGATGCACTCAAGCAGATTCTTGATGCAATCGCTGCTATCGGTGGCGTTACACCTGCAACTTCTGAACCTGCTGCTGAAGATACCACTACTGGTGGTATCCCTGGAAACGCTGATACTGGTATTATGTTTGCCGCTATCCCTGCTCTCGTAGCAGCCGGCGCGCTCGTAATCTCTCGTAAAAAAAGCAAATAAGTTAGGTTAATCCCTTTCTCCCCCTCCGACTTGTCGGAGGGGATTTTTTTTGTAAAAAATTGCAAAAAAAATTTGCAATATGTCCCATTAGGGGTATAATATATATTGTAGAAAAATGAAAAAACGGAGGTTCAAATCTTGGCAAAAATTGAACGCAAAAAGTTGACTATGGACGGCAATAACGCCGCGGGTCACGTTTCTTATGCTTTCACCGAGGTCGCCGCTATTTACCCGATAACTCCATCGTCTGTTATGGCGGAAGTTACCGATACTTGGGCGACCGCGGGGCGTAAAAATATCTTCGGTACGGAAGTCCGTGTCGTCGAAATGGAATCCGAGGGCGGCGCGGCTGGTGCAGTTCACGGGTCGCTTACGACTGGCGCGCTCACGACCACATATACGGCATCGCAAGGACTCCTCCTTATGATTCCGAATATGTACAAGATTGCCGGGGAGTTGTTGCCGTCCGTTATCCACGTTTCGGCGCGCGCCCTCGCAAGCCACGCATTGTCAATTTTCGGCGACCACTCCGACGTTTACGCGTGTCGGCAGACGGGTTACGCTATGCTCGCCGCGACAAATCCGCAGGAAGTTATGGACTTGGGTGCGGTTGCCCACCTCGCAACCCTCAAAGGACGTGTTCCAGTTCTCCACTTCTTCGACGGTTTCCGTACCTCCCACGAAATCCAGAAAATCGAAACTTGGGATTACGATACTCTCAAATCCCTCGTAGATGAGGATACCATAACCGCGTTCCGCGACCGCGCTCTTAACCCCGAAAAGCCCGTCCTCCGCGGTACTGCTCAAAACCCCGATATTTTCTTCCAAGCGCGTGAGGCAAGTAACTCGTATTACGACAAATTTCCGTGCATTGTCCAAAAGGAAATGGACAAGGTTAATGACCTCCTCGGTACAAATTATAAATTGTTCAACTACTACGGCGCACCCGATGCCGACCACATTATTGTCGCTATGGGCAGTGCCTCCGACACTATTGAGGAGGCTATCGATTACTTGAACGCTAAGGGCGGCAAATTCGGGCTTGTTAAAGTGCGCCTTTATCGTCCGTTTGCAACAAAAGCGTTCGTTGAGGCAATCCCCGCGTCTGTAAAGCAGATTACCGTGCTCGACCGCACAAAAGAACCTGGGTCAATCGGTACTCCGCTGTACCTCGATGTTATCGCCGCGCTTAAACAAGAGGGCAAATTCGCCGATGTACCCGTTTTCGCAGGGCGTTACGGGCTCGGCTCGAAAGACTTCAACCCCTCCGATGTCAAAGCGGTTTTCGACAATAAAACAAAAAAAGAATTCACTGTCGGTATTACCGATGACGTCACCAACCTCTCCCTCGAAGTAAAAGAAAAACTCAATACCATTCCCGAAGGGACTACTTCGTGCAAATTCTGGGGGCTTGGTTCGGACGGCACTGTCGGTGCAAACAAGAATAGTATCAAAATTATCGGCGACCACACCGACAAATACGCGCAAGCATACTTCGCATACGACAGCAAAAAATCGGGCGGTATCACCGTTTCCCACTTGCGGTTCGGGAACTCCCCGATTAAATCCACATACTTTATCACACAGGCGGACTTCGTTGCGTGCCACAATCAGTCATATATCGACAAATATTCAATGGTCGAGGAAGTAAAACCCGGCGGAACTTTCCTATTTAATACTGAGTGGAAACCCGAGGAATTGTCGGAACGCCTCCCCGCAAGCGTAAAACGCTATATTGCGAAAAATGACATTAAATTCTATATTATCAACGCAATCGACATCGCAGCCGAAATCGGGCTTGGCAATCGCACAAATACCGTGTTGCAGTCCGCATTCTTCAAAATTGCAAACATTATCCCCGAAAACGACGCTGTCGACTATATGAAACAGGCGGCAAAAAAATCGTTCGCGAAAAAGGGCGATGCAGTCCTCAATATGAACTACGCCGCAATCGACAAGGGCGCGGGCGCAATCATAAAAATTGACGTTCCCGCCGATTGGGCGAACGCAACGGGTGAACTCGACCACGGCAAGGCAACGGGCAACCGCAAGGAACTCGTTGACTTCGTGAACAATATTCTTATCCCCGTGAACGCGCAAAAAGGCGATACCCTCCCCGTTTCTACGTTCTCGGGTATGGCGGACGGCACATTCCCGCAAGGCTCGGCGGCGTACGAAAAACGCGGCACATCGGTACGCGTTCCGTCGTGGATTCCCGAAAATTGTATTCAGTGTAACCAGTGTTCGCTCGTGTGTCCGCACGCTGTTCTCCGCCCGTCTATCCTCTCCGAGGAAGAGGCGAAAAATGCTCCTGAAGCGCTGAAATCCAAGGACGCGCTCCAACTCGCAGGAAAAAAATACACTATCGGCGTGAGCGTTCTCGACTGCTACGCGTGCGATGCTTGTATCAATGTCTGCCCCGCGAAACAAAAGGCACTCGCATACAAGCCGCTTGATGACGAGCGCGCACAACAAGAGGCTTTTGCGTACACCCAGTCGCTTGCTGAAAAGGCGGAAGTTGCCGAGAAATTCAAGGATACAACCGTCAAGGGTTCGCAGTTCAAACAGCCGTTGCTCGAATTCTCGGGCGCGTGTGCCGGTTGCGGCGAAACCCCTTACGCGAAACTCGTTACGCAACTGTTCGGCGACAGAATGTATATCGCGAACGCTACGGGTTGCTCGTCCATTTGGGGAGGTTCCGCTCCGTCAACTCCGTACACCGTTAATAAGGAAGGGCGCGGTCCGGCGTGGGCTAACTCGCTGTTCGAGGATAACGCCGAATTTGGCTATGGTATGTTCCTCGGTCAGGATACGCTCCGTAATCGTGCGCAATCTGTCCTCCGCGAAGTGGAAAAAATTGCCGACAAGGAAGATGCCAAAGCGGCGATTAAAGAATATTTTGACACAGTTGACGACGGCAAGGCGAATAATGAGGCAGTCAAGAAACTGCTTGCAATAATCGAGAGTCACCCCGAAAATCAATCCCCTCAAAAACAGGAACTCCTCAAACTCAAAAAATATCTCGGGAAAAAATCGAACTGGGTATTTGGCGGCGACGGTTGGGCATATGACATTGGTTACGGCGGACTCGACCACGTTCTCGCGAGCGGCCGCAATGTAAATGTCCTCGTTTTCGACACCGAAGTGTATTCCAATACGGGCGGACAGTCCTCGAAATCCACACCTGTCGGCGCAATCGCGCAATTCGCGGCTGCCGGCAAAGATGTGAAGAAGAAGGACCTCGCGGGCATTGCGATGAAGTACGGGTATGTGTATGTCGCGCAGATTGCTATGGGCGCGGATATGAACCAGACTATAAAGGCATTGTCCGAGGCGGAGGCGTATGACGGCCCGTCACTCGTAATCGCATACGCGCCTTGCATTAACCACGGGATTAAGGGTGGTTTGGGAATCGCGCAACAGGTTGAAAAAGAGGCGGTTCAGTCGGGTTACTGGCATTTGTTCCGTTTCAACCCCGCACTCGAATTGAAGGGCGAAAATCCGTTCTCGCTCGACAGCAAAGAGCCGACAGGCGATTACAAGGCGTTCATCACACGCGAGGTGCGGTACAACTCCTTACAACGCGCAAACCCCGAGCGCGCGGAGAAGTTGTTCGACAAGGCGGTTGTGGACTCGAAGAAGAAGTATGTTCAACTGAAAGGTCTTGTGGATTACTACAAACCGGCTGAGTAAGACACAGACACAAGGCAATTCAAGGCAACTAACAACAAACAATCCCCGATATTATATCGGGGATTGTTTGTTTTGGTGACGTTCCCTATTCGGTGTCCTCCTCAATCTCTTTCTGCGCCTTTGTTATCTCCGAGTATCGGTACCCCTTCCGTGACAGCGCGGCGATTGCCTTCTCGGATATCTTGTTTTGGTATTTGTGTAATAATAGCCATTTTATGTTTTCAAGTACCTCGTCGTCTGTGTATTTATCGGCTGTTACCGCAATTAAGTCGGTTGGGATACCCCGTTCCGACATTTTGCGGCGCACGTCAAATAATGATAAACGGCGGTTGTAAAACAGGTAGTCCCCGTAATTCTCCGCATACCGTTCGTCATTGATGTATCCCTTGCCCACCGCGTATGCGATTGCCTCGTCCGCAATATCCTCGGAAAACTCGGCGGCTATCAGTTTTTCGCGCAGTGCGCCCGATGAGTAGTCCCGTTTCGACAGCAAGTAGTTTAACTTCCGTTTCGCGGCGGTCAGTTGTTCAGTGTATTCTGTTTCCATATATTCCCATATAAAAAATGGAGGGCATTGCCCCCCATTTTTTCAGTTTATTTTATTTGCGGCGGCGTTTGGTTTGCTTGCGGATAATAAGAGACGTTCCCATAAATACGACCGATACGCCGAGGGTGATGAGGAGGAATGTGCCGTCAAAGAAACCTGTGTTCGGGTTCGTGGACGGGGTGTCCTTGCCTGCTTTCGGAGTGTTGTTCGCCGATGCGCCCGCTGAACCGCTGTTCTTGTTGGTATTTGTGTTATTGTTCGTGTTGTTGTTTGTATTATTGTTGTTGTTGTCGATGTCGATATTGATGTTGATGCTCGGGGTAGTCGCCGGCGGAGCAGTGTTAAGCGGCGGTGTCGTAGCAACGGGCGGTGTGGTATTTGTAGTATCTGTCGGTTGCGTGGATACCGTGTAATCCGATGTCGTCGGCGCGTAACTGTATGTTGTTTCAGCCGTGCCCGTGTTTGTGGTCGTAGCAATAGACTGTGTTGTCGGATACGTCCACGACGGGTAAGTGAAATCGGGATAGGAGAAATCGGGATAGGAGAAGTCGGGATAGGTGAAGTCGGGATACGTCCACGGCGTTGTTTCAGGTGTAATCGAAGTCGCAGTCGACGCGGTTGTTTCCGTTGCAACAGTAGTGGGTTGTGTCGGACCAATCGGCGGTGTAGTTGGCTGTGTCGGACCAATCGGCGTAGTGTCGGACGTTGTGACAGTCGGCGATGCAGTAGTCGACGTGGTAGTGACAGCGGTTTCCGTGGTAGTTGTCGGGATATTTGTAGACGGTGCCGTATCCGTGTCGGTAGACGCGGTGCTTACGGGTGGTTCGGTAGACACGGAGCTTACGGGTGGTTCACTCAACGATGCCGTACCCGTGTCGGAAAGCGTGGTTACTGGCGGTTCGGGCGGCAACGGTGCGCCTTTCACGGAATATATCGGCAACAACTCCGACAGAGTGTAACTGCTTGCGTGGGAGAATGTGAACGCAACCGAGCCATTCGGGTTCACTTGCGGAACTCCGTACCGCGCAATACGCCCTGTATCGTCAACATATCCGACAACCAAGCCGTTTTCGTAATTGTTAAATCCGAGTTTTTCGATAAGGAATTGCTCGATGATAATTTGGTATTCAAGTCCGTAATTCCCGTGCGTGTTCGGGCGGAAGTGAACTGTGTCGGTTACGGCGGTTAGTTGTTCATTTTTTCCCTCAACAATCACATCTTCGGGGTAGTAGAGGAAAGCGTCAATATATGCGTCAAAGTCGGTTGTGCGCGACAAGCCGGCGGCATCAATACGGACTGTATAACCGTAACTGAATACAAATTCGGCGTATCCGCCCGTTTCGACAATCTCCTTGATTTGCGCGGCGGTAAGCCTTGCATCGGAGGGTTGTTCCACATAAATCGTGTATTGTGCAGGGGAGTTCGCGCTTGCGGGGTAGGTGTAAACAATCGTTGCGGGGGAGGCTTCGCTCGGGTTGTAGGTTGCACTTCCGCGATAACGGCGGATAAAATAATACTCGGTGAAGTCGTCCAAACCGCCGAATAGCGGATTAAGCACCCACTCGCCGTAAACAACTTCGCCTTCGTCGTTCAGCGTACCGATTGCGTATTCCATAAGCGAGTCGTACGCAATGCGGATAAAGTCGACAGATATGCGGTCAGGTATAGGTTTGGTCGGTGCGGGGTTGTCGCCCTTTATAATGGTAATCGGGTTGCTTGTGAGCGAACCTTGGTAATCAATGAACGGGTAAGGTTTCGCGGATTTCACGGTAACGGAGATACGTTTCCCGATTGTTTCGGG
>JAISLG010000044.1 GCA_031260615.1 Oscillospiraceae bacterium
TTTGGGATATTTTGCGGACGAAAAGGCGTTGTCGCGGTATATGTCCACGGTACTTCCCCGATACCTGTCGGTCGCGAATACCGCGGCGGAATTCACGGCAACCGCGAATATGATTACACTCGGCGCGTGGAAGACAAAGGACAATATCAAAGAACCGCTTGGCGACATAATCGTTCGCTCGGCATTCCCACGAGCCGCCGACCCGAACCGTTTCGCGGAATTTTTGGTGTTCATCGCAGACAACGCAGTATCGGCTCCAAACGGGAAAACGCTAACCCTGACAAAGCGTATCATAACCGCCGCCGCGCAATACTCGGCTAAACACCGCCTTACAGCACAACTCTCGGCTATATTCACATCAGATTATCTGTCCGCCCACTCGGGACTCGACAAGATATGGAAAGAAGTTTCCAAACCGTTAGGCGGCTTTTTCGTATTCAAGAAAACATAACACAGACAACAATGGGCAACGAAAGACAACAAGGGGGAACATCATTGCGTTTCAATGAATGAGGTACTATGGAAAAAGTACGACCCAACAAGCGCGAACAGCCTGCCAAAAAGAATTACTTTCTTGGTCAAGGGTTCGATGATATATTCATTATACTCCGCGAGGTGTGGAAGGCAAATTCCACCTCGTCGGGTGTATTTGCTGAACGGTATAAGAAATACGGCTTTGCCGATATACGCGGATTTTTTTGGTTTGTTTGTGCCTTCTCTGTCATATTTTTCGGCAGTGTGTTTTGGCTTTTGACAAGTATTGTAATGGTTGTGTATCTTACTGTGCTGTGGTTGCCTGCGTTCGTGCTTTGCTCCATAGTTAAGGCAATTGACAGTGCTTACCTCAACGCAAACCGAATATTCACCGCCTGTCCCGAATGTAAGGCAAAATCCCATATCCCCGCGTATAAATGCCCCAACTGCGGTCGTATGCACACCAACCTTACGCCGGGTAGGTATGGGATATTCCACCGTACTTGCACTTGCGGCGAGGTGCTACCCAGTGTATTCTTTTTGGGGCGTGCCAAACTGCGCGCGAAATGCAAGGAGTGCGGCACTCCCTTAAATAGCCGCGAGGCGATACCGATTTGCATACCCGTTATCGGTGGGCGTTCGGTTGGGAAAACCGCGTTCATTACCGCGTTTGTCAAGGAGTTTACGGACGACTACGCAAAAGCGCATAACCTCAATGTCGAAATATACAACGACAGCAAGAAGGAAATATACAACGAAATCACGCGCGACTACGAATCGGGTTCGACTCGTATGACGGCGCGTTCCGCCGATATTCGGGATACGTCCTCGGTATCGTTCAGTTTTTTCCTGTCCGCTCCGAATTTGCGCCCAGAACGGCTCGTGCATATTTATGATATTGCGGGGGAGGTGTTCACCTCCGACGACGAGAATGAGGTGCAACGGCAATACGAATATTGCCACGGCATTGTATTTGTTATCGACCCGATGTCTATCCCTAAGGTGCGGTTTAAGTACGAAAAGGGTTTTAACCCGAAAGATATTGCGGGTATCGGCGAAACGGATATTAACGAAACGGCGGACGTGTTCCTTAACAAACTGCGTGTAATCGCGGGTTTGTCGGAGGGGGATATGTCGAATACGCCGATAGCAATCGTATTATCCAAGACAGATCAGCCGGGTTTGGACACATTATTCAGCCCAAACAAGATTGCGGTTGTGCGGAAAAGGTATCCTCTCTACTCGGATTTGGACATAATTGATATGCTTGTTCGGAGTTTTCTTACATCGGTAGGTTTCGGGAATTTCCTGAATTTGATTGAAGTGAAGTTTAAGGTCAATAAGTTTTTTATCTGCTCGGCGATTGGGCATACGCGCGATGAGGGGGAATACGCTCCGAAGGGGGTTATGTCGCCTATGGAGTGGCTTATCCGCAAGACGGACCGAAAGTTATTCACGGGCTACACGGGCGAGAAATTCGCGGACGAGGCGGAGGACACAAAAGGCAAATAACAGGCAAAGGGCAAGGGGCAAGGGGCAAGGGGCAAGGGGCAAGGGAACGAAAAGCAAGGGGCAACGATTACTAACCGAGGGGCTTCGCCCCCTCGACCCCCAGCAGGGGGCTACGCGCCCCCTGCACCCCGCGGCAGCGTGACGCTGCACCCTTGAAGCGGCGATTACAACCAAATTTATTCAGAGGGTTGTTTTGTTGCTAACACATTTTTTTGCGTTGTTACCGTTGTTACCGTTGTTACCGTTGTTACCGCACAATACACGCCACCACTCCCAAAAATGTGTCGTGTAGGGCGCGATGTCCACATCGCGCCGACAACTACATCGCGCCGATACTACATCGCGCCGATACCATATCGCGCCGATACCACATCGCGCCGATACTATACCGCGCCGATACCACATCGTACCGATACTACATCGCGCCGACAACAAAATTGTACCCAACATCGCGCCGACAACAACATCGCGCCGATACCACATCGCGCCGATACATTTAACGGTGCAGGAATACCGAATCAATTTGCGCTGATTACTAATTGTTATCAATCGACAAAATTTTGACACGACAGGGAGGGGAAATAATTTGAACAAACGATGGGCATTGCTGATATTATCGGTTGTGTTGCTGACGGGTTGCAAAAAGGACGCGCCGAAAAAGGACGTAATGGAGGAGTTACAGAGTATTGTTGACAAGAACTCGTCCGCGACGATTACGGCGAGTACGACCGAACCTGAAAGTGCCGAACCGACAAGCGAACCCGACACAGCCGATACGGGGGAAGCGGGGGATACAAGCGATACAGCCGAGAGCGCGGGGGATAATAGCGAGGTTAGTTCTGACACTACTGAAACGGGTGAAAGCGCAGAAAATACGGGTACTGCCGACACAACAGAAACGGGCAGTGCGGACACTACAAACGGCACGGGTATTGTAACATCGCCCTCTACTACCGAAATCGCCGACAAGATAGCGTACTTCATCGAGCAGTATTACCCGTCGGGGACAGGGACAAACGAGGAATATAATGTGGCTGTTACCGCGTTTGGCGAGAATACTGTCGTGTTCGAGAACCGTTTGAAGAATCCTCCGACAGATTTGACCGAACTCAAAAAGGCACTCGATACAATGAAACCCGCCCTGAAAACAGCGGCGGATACGGTAATCAAGGCAATGGACGGGTATAATATTACCGACCCGACCGTTCGATACGAGTATTACGGCGCGGACAACAAGGTTTTTTGGACGGCGGATTTTACAAAATACAAGTGAGCAAAATACAAGTGAGTTAAATATGAAATTACAATTCGGTGTTGTGGTAATCGCCGCGATTTTCGGCGCGTTTATCGGCACGGCTGGGACAGTTGCGCTTTTCAAACTGCTTGCCGTTTTCCTCCCGTTCGTAGTGGTTTTGATAGCGTTGTTCGGGCTTGTTTTCGGCGTATATGTCGGGTTTGTTAATACTGTCAAGACGTTTCGGCGACTGGGGAAGTTAAGGTAAATTATGATTTTAGAAAACATAACAGGGTACGTTGTGAAATCCCTCGGCGGAGCGGAGGGCGACACAATCGGCGAGGCGTTCAGCAAGTTCAGTCTTAGCGGATATATGAAAGATATATTCGGGAATAATCCCTTAACTGCGCGGAATGTTATAATCGGCGCGGTAATTTTCCTTGTGATATACCTTGCCTCGGACGACAACTACGCGAAAAACAAAATTACCGCATTCCTACGGACTTTTTTCCTTGTCGGGTGCGTGTCGGCACTATCGGGGGCGTATGAGATATTTTTGCGTATTATCGGGTCGTTTGGGGCGGAATCGCTCGGCGAAAACGCAAGCGCGTTCTATGTATCGGAATATAATTTGACATTTAACCCGTTCACATTGATGTTCCTCGCGGTTGTGCTGATAACGAACTACCACGAGAAGTACATTCCCGCGTTTATGTTCGGTGCGGCGGCTTGTTTAGTGCCGCTGTTATTGCCCGAACCGACCCACGCGAACGCGATATTTTCGGAAACATCGACCGCAATGGTATTTGCAGTGATTATCCGCGCGGTGGTTGCGGCATTTATCTGTGCTTACACGGTAACCTCCGACAAAGCGGACAAAATAAGCCTGATATTTTTCGTGTTTTACTTCCTGTCGGACATACTGACTTTCATTATTTTCTATCAACTGAAATCCCCCGAGATAACAGGCTTCAACAGCTTTGCTGACGCGTTTGTCAACGGTTTCGGGATACGGCATTTGGCAGATTACGGCGCGTTCGTGCTTGGGATTGTAATTATGAAGATTTATGGGGCAACGGTAGACAAGACTACCGCTCTCCGGACGGAGAAAGACCCGTTTAAGGCGAGTAACAGCGTGCGATAAGGGCAATAATATCCGATTAAAAAGAGAACGAAGGGGTTGCCCTTCGTTCTTTTTTGTTGCCTATTGTTGCCTATTATTGCCTATTATTGCCTATTGTTGCCTATTATTGCCTATTGCACCTCGGTATAAAAGCACGTCCTATGTCCCGTGTGGCACGCCGCTCCTGTCTGATTTACCCGTATCAGTAGCGTGTCGTCGTCGCAGTCAGAGTGGATTGATACTACTTGTTGCAGGTGTCCGCTCGTCGCGCCTTTATTCCACAATTCGTTGCGCGAGCGGCTCCAAAACCAAGTGTAGCCCGTGTCGAGGGTTTTGCGCAGACTTTCGCGGTTCATATAGGCAAGCATTAACACCTCGCCGTTCTCCGCGTCTTGTATAATAGTCGGGATTAAATCCGCTTTTACAAAATATTTATCGAGTTCTGTCATACTGATAACTCCGCCTTTTCCCCGAGTATGTCGGCGTATTTTGCCAGTAGCGGTCGGATAATGTCGGCTAAATAACTCTGTACTTGCTCCGCCGAATATCCCGTGTAGTGTTCGGGTTTCAGTTCGGACAGTATTTGTGCCTCCGTCAAGCCGAATGCCGAGTCGGCGGCTATCCGCGCAATCAAGTCGTTTTCGCCGCCGTCCTGCTTGATTACTGCCGCCGCCGCAACCGAATGTTCCCGTATCTTTTCGTGCAATTCCTGTCGGTCGCCACCATTTTTTACGGCAGTCATCATAATATTTTCGGTTGCCATAAACGGCAATTCCTTTTCGAGCCGCGCCGTAATAACTTTCGGGTATACTACCAAACCCGCCGTCACGTTTAGTAGTATGTTGAGTATCGCATCGACCCCTAAAAAGCCCTCCGCTACCGCAATTCTCTTGTTCGCGCTGTCGTCAAGCGTACGCTCAAACCACTGCGTTCCAGCGGTAAATGCCGGGTTCAGTGTGTTCGTAATTACATACCGCGACAACGCGCAAATGCGCTCGCACCGCATAGGATTGCGCTTATACGGCATCGCGGACGACCCAATTTGGTTCTTCTCGAACGGTTCTTCAATCTCCTTGAAGTTCGCGAGTAACCGTATGTCATTCGCGAATTTCATCGCGGATTGTGCAATCCCCGACAGCGCGTTTAATACGTTTGCGTCTACTTTCCGCGAATACGTCTGCCCCGAAACAGGCACAGTATTTGTCGGAGCAAAGCCCATTTCGACAGCGATAAGGGATTCCAATTCACGCGCCTTGTCGAATGACAATCCGAGTTCCTTGAAACTCGCCTGTGTCCCCGTAGTACCCTTTTGCCCGAGTAATTTCAGCGTAGATATGCGGTATTCTACTTCCTCGAAGTCGATAAGGAGTTCGTTAAGCCATAGTGCGGCGCGTTTCCCGACAGTAGTAGGTTGCGCGGGTTGCAGGTGCGTGTAAGCAAGGCACGGGAATTCCTTGTATTTGTCCGCAAAATCGGCTAAATTCGCGATAACATTCAGCAGTTTCCGCCGTACAATCTCCAACCCGTCACGCATTATTATAACATCGGTGTTATCTCCGACATAGCAAGAGGTTGCGCCAAGGTGGATAATGGGCTTGGCAACGGGGCAAGTTACGCCATAAGCGTAGACTTGTGCCATTACATCGTGGCGTGTAACCTTTTCACGTTCGGCGGCAATTTCGAGTTCGGCGTCGGTAATTTCAGTGTGCGCCGACAATTCGGCTACCTGTTCGGCAGTCACGGGTAACCCTAAATTATGCTCGGCTTTCGCTAACGCCGCCCATAACTTCCGCGATGTACTCCACTTTTTCCGCGCGGAAAAGTTCCGTTGCATCTCCTCGCTCGCGTATCGTGTGCAAAACGGGCTTTCATATTTGTCGTTGTTCATAGATTATTTACATTCCTTATATAGTGGGATTATTCGCAAATCGGCGGCGCGCATTGTGCCGCCGTAGGCTTGCTGATAAACGCTGAGCGTTTATCCCGATACGGAGTATTTACCGAGTTGCTCTATAAGTGCATTTTGCAATACTTGTGAGAAGTTAATATTTTTTGCGAGTGCCTTTTCGTTTAGCCAAGTTGGAATTGTCAAGGTTTTCTTAACGGCGCGTGTTTCATTTTGTCGGCGGTATTCGTCCGTATCGGCATATACATAACTAACAAACCCGACATTTGCTGTTAAATTACGGCTCGGCTCGGGTATTTCCCCGTGTTCCTTTTCGGTAAGATACAACCACATAGAAACGGCGTCCTCCGCCATTTCTATCGCTTCGGGGAGCGTATCCCCGAACGTAAAGCACCCTTTCAAATCGGGTACGGACACCAAAACTTTGCCTTGTTCCTCGGTAAATATCGCCTGATACGCGTATTTCATAACTCCCTCCTATTTCTTTTTTATATCGGCGGCATTTAATATATTATTCAGCGTGCCGACAGGAATATCTGTCCCGTGCCTTGGTACAGGTATTTTTACGCCCGTCCCAGCCTTTTCATAGGCATCGTGTTTCGCGCCGTGCGTAATACGCCACCCGTTTTTTGTCATTATTTTATCAAGTTCTCGTTTCGTCATATACTCCTCGCCAGTCGCTCTGTCGCAAAAATACGGAGTGTTTTTAGTGGCGTTGCGGTATAGTTGTACTCCCACGCGTATATTATAAGACGTGTTAATACGGATTGTCAATATTAAAAAATTGCAATCAATATTGAAACATATACAGGTTGTCAAGGCGTGTTGTAGATTGCTGTGTTATCCTGCATTTTTATTATTGCAATATAATTAAATGTCTGATAAAATGGTATGTGTATAATTGTAAAGGTAGCAATCCTTTATTGCCCCTTTTATGTTTGGGCGTTTGCCCTCTAATGTAGGTATTATTTGAAAAGCACAATCTTCGACCCCGAGTACAATTCCGACTACACGCCGCCGCCGATAAGCGCGCGTGTCAGCGCGTGGTTTCGGGATTACTTCCGCAAGCAGTTCACCAAAGAAAATTGGATAAAGGCTGTCAAACACCAGTATGGGTTGTGGCGTGCCGGGCTTGCTACGCTCGCTAATTTAGTGTTCTCTGTCGTGTTAGCGATTCTTGTGACGGGTACGGTCGTCGCCGTTACACTCACCGTCTATGTAATGTCGTTCGCCGATTCCGCCGCCGATATTACACTCACCGCCGCCGACCTTACCTATTC
>JAISLG010000047.1 GCA_031260615.1 Oscillospiraceae bacterium
ACCGCCGTCGCCGTCCGCAGGGATAGCGGCAGGCTGTGCGCCGACTTCATCGCCGTTCGCGCCGTACGCGCGTTTTGCCTGTTGGAACAGACCGGGGTAGGTGTCGTTTTTATACCCTGGGGTGGAGGCTACATCTTCCCAACCACGCGTATAAATGCAGATACCGAGCATTATCTTTTTGCTGTATACAGCGGTTTTGAGGGTATAGGGGAGCGGGTCGCCAACGGAGTTGTAGTCGTTGCCGAGGAGGAACTGGACGAGGTCGTCAGTCGAGAAGTTTCTCGATTTAGCCTGATTGTCGCCGTTGATAATATCGGTGTTGTCGAAGTCAGCAATAGGGTGAGAATACAGCGGAGATTGGTGACCCGACACGTCGTCGAATGCGCCGCGCATATCGTAAGTCATCAAGTTACCGATGTCGAGGGCGTTAAACATACGGTGGAGGTATTCTTCCGCCGCGTCTTGCCATTCTTCATCAGTCGCGTTAATAAGGGATATATCGGGGTTGCCCTCAGTCGAAACAGGCTCGTCGATTATATCGTAAGTGTTGCGTTTCGAGTAGGTGGGGATTTTGTTCCAATTCGAGCCGTAAGCGTCTTGCAGAACAGAGTCGGGTAGGAACGCTTGCGCACCCTTCATAAAGCCGAGAGTTGTCGAGGGGAGAGCGGCGGAGAGTTCATAGAACTTACCTGTTTTCGCGCCGAGCGCATTCTCCATTGCTTTCAAATCTTCGAGCAACTGAACGAAGTATTCGCCGTCGTTAGCGACAGCGGAGGGAGTCCCCTCGTCGTTCGCGTTATCTTTGTAGTCAGGAGCGCGACGAGAACCGGGATATTCCCAGTCGATGTCGATAAAGTCCATATCGAGGAATTGGAGGAGGATTTCGAGGTTATGAACCATAGCGGCGCGTTTTGACGGGTCAGAGGCAACACCTGTGAATTGTTCGCACTTCGACCAACCGCCGACAGAAACGCCGACACGCACGTTAGGGTATTGACGGCGGAGTTCGTTTAACGCGGGGTAAATACCTGCGTTTACAGAACCGTCATTGATACCGATTTTGCCGATAACTTCCGAGCCGCTTTTGATTGCGCCAGTCCAAGCCTGCCAGTTAAGTGTATTCTTGGTATATTCGGACGCGTTTTGGGTAGCATCTTCGCCATTAAAGAGCGGTGCGCCGAAAACGGCGGAGGCATCGCAAAGCATAAGGTTTCCGTCGGCATCAAAGTCGAGGAAGGCGAGGTTGAGGTGGGTGAGGTAATCGGCGGAGATAGCGTCGGGGTAGAAGTTACCCTGACCGAGCCAAATCGACCAGTCACCGTAATACATTACGTTTTTCAAGCCGTTGTTCGCGGAAATGGTATAAGGCACGCCGCCTGTTGGCTGTGCTGCGTTCGACTGGACAGTGGACTGCTGAGTTATACTCGGCAGAACGACTGAGCTGAGCGCGACAGTCATCGTTGAAAGTGCGGCGAAAATTCGCTTAGACTTTCTCATTAGAAACTCTCCTTTTATTATTTGGGGTGGACCCGGGGAGTTTCAATGTATCAAATATGTACATAGAGGTTATCCCCGTCCGTTATTCTTTTATAATATACGCCAATTACCGTGCCTCGTCAATAAAAAAATAAATTATTATAAATTTTGATAATTTTGGGTGCATATTTTGTGTATTTTGCACAATAGAATTATGACGGCACAGTGACGTGAACTCCTTTTAAGTGTGGTTGCCTACGCGGATAACAACTAAATGCAAGGGATAACAACTATATACCATTCCGTACAACCAAATACAATTTTGCCCCTCCGAGAGATAGTGTATACCTTATATTATAGGGGTGGGGGTTGACAAATGGGAGTGGGCGTGTCATAAACAGCCCTCGTATTGTAGCGCGAGGTGTTGGTGATGTCAAGTTGGCGGCGTAGGTATGCCGTATAGGGGGGATAACGGCGCGATGTGGATAACGGTGCGATGTTGGTAACGGCGCGATGTTGATAACGGCGCGATATTGATAACGGCGCGATGTTGGTAACGGTGCGATGTTGATAACGGCGCGATGTTGGTATCGGTGCGATGTGGACATCGCGCCCTACACGACGCATTTCCGGTTTGGGTCGCGGATATACGGGTAATAATAACGTGGCACGGTTGGTATGTACCCAAAAGCAATCGCAACAATAAACCCTCTGAATAAATTTGGTTGTCCTCGCCACTTCAAGGGTGCAGCGTCACGCTGCCGCGGGGTGCAGGGGGCGCGTAGCCCCCTGCTGGGGTTTGGGGCGAAGCCCCAACGGGGGAGAGAGCCCCTCGGTTAATAATCGTTGCCCCTCGTGTCCCTTGTGTCTTGTGTCTTGTTATGCTCGCAGTCCGAGGTAAATCGCCGCCGCCTTAGCCAAACTCGTCTGCTCGGGAGTAGCCGTTTCCCCAACCCCGTCCGATAAGAACATAACCGCGCCGTTCACATCTCCGTCCGATATTATCGGGGCGGCAACTACCGCAATCTTGTCCACTCCCTCCAACGGTAACATCTGTTTGTCATTCGTGGTTTTCCGCACATACGTCTGTCGGTTCTCCATTACATTTTCGAGTGCCTGTGTCAAGTATTCCCCTTTTTGGCTGATTGCCGCGTCACGGTCGCATATTACCGCGGTGCCGCCGCCAACTTTCGATAATGCCTCCGCGAGTTCCTTTACACTTTGCGTTTCCCCCACAGGACTGTACTTTTTGAAGATTACTTCGCCGTCCGCGTTCGTGTAGATTTCAAGAGGGTCGCCCTCCCGTATCTTCATAGTGCGGCGTATTTCTTTCGGGATTACAACGCGCCCTAAATCGTCGATGCGTCGTACTATTCCGGTTGCTTTCATTTTATCACCTTATATTAAATTCGTGTGTCAAGTTTAAGATATTCCTTGTTTTGTAATTAGTATGTGCGGAGTTATTAAAATGATTTCGGATTGGGTAAGAATGGTTGGGTAATTGCTTTTGGTACCGTGAATTGCCGTGCGCTTCCACCAACAAAATCCACCAACATTTTCCCCCTTGACTTGTGGCGCGGATTGCTTGATAATAACTATCAAAGTATCGGAGGTATTTACAATGTCAGCATTAGCAGTAAGCGCAATGGAATTATTTAACAAGTTACCCGAGAGTGAGCAGGAATTTGCATATCAGTTTTTGCAAAAACTGGCAAAGGGGTACGCGAAACGGAACCCGAATTGCTGAAAGGTGAATTTTCGGGTTATTGGAGCAGGCGCATAGATGAAAAAAACCGTTTAATTTACAGGGAAAGGGCATTACGGGGATAAGTAAAGGCAAATATTTTTATACCGCAATACTACAAACGCTCCTTTGCAAAACGCTCCTTTGCAGTTTTGGCAAGGGGGCGTGTTTTGTACTTGATTTGTGTGCTGTCGGGGTGTAGAATATAAGTGTATAGGTATTTTTATTATGTTGCGGTATATATGCACAAATCGTTGTTGCCGCCGAAGAGCGACTTTGTATTCAAGCGGATATTCGGCGATGTCAGGAACACAGACATACTCGCGGATTTTTTGCAATCTGTTTTGACGATACCTGTCGAGGATTACCTTGAAGTATCCGTAGTCGACCCGAACTTCACCAAGGATTACGAGGACGACAAGTTAGGGATACTTGACGTGAAAGTCCGAACCAAGTCGGGGCGCACAATAGATGTTGAGATACAGCAGTGGGCGTTTAAGAATATCGAGGAACGGATATTATTTTACACGTCCAAGATGTTGTTGGAGCAGATAGACGAGGGCGACAACTATGTGAAGATACAGCAAGTAATATCCATACTGATAACGAACTACCCGTTATACGGTACTGATACAGCGTATCACCACAGGTTCAAACTACACGATGACGAAAACGGAATTAGTTTCACGGACAAACTTGAAGTGCATACGCTTGAACTCACGAAGTTGCCGAGTGCTGACGATTGCACGCGGCTATACGAGTGGTTAAAATTCCTGAAAGTGGAAACAAGGGAGGAACTGGATATGATAGCGACCGAGAACCCGACAATAAACAAGGCAAAGGGCGTATTACTGCAAATGAGTGAAGATGAACGCGCCCGTATGCTGTACGACCAACGTATGCGATATGAGATGGATATGCGTGCGTTGATGCTTGACGCGAGGTTGGAGGGCGAAGCAAGGGGCGAAGCAAGGGGCGAGATAAAAGGCATAGCAGAGGGCAAAGCAGAAGTCGTACAAATTATGTTGAGGCGAGGCAAATCAATTACCGACATAGCAGACGACACGGGCTTGTCATTGTCTGTTGTCCAAACCCTAATCAAACAATAACTACAAAACCTCATAAATCTATGAAACAAAAAATAACAAGCGCGGTACTCGCGACCGCGGTACTCGTATCCGTTACGGGGTGCCAGAAATCCCCGAAATCCCCGAACAATGCGCCCCCGTCAACCACGCCCAACTTAGATTGGCTTATAAACTACGAGCCGCCTGCGGGGACCACTACCGAAACAAAGGCGACTACCACGGCTACTACTAATGCACCGCCCACGCTCGCCGCCACAACAACTGTGGTTACCAATGCCGAGGTCGAGGCTGTCGCCGAAGAACCGCCTATTGTATTCCTCGGCGACCCCGTATTACCCGCTGACAGTGCCTCGGCGCGGAATTTGCCCGTAATCCGCCTTAGTACCGCAACGGGGAAACAGGTAACTTCCCGAACCGAGTACATCGGCGGTACATTCGCAATTGAACCGCGTTTGTCCGATACCGATAACACCAATAACGGTTGGTATCTCCCGTTTGAACAGACTAATATCAAAGTGCGCGGCCGCGGTAATACATCGTGGACGAATACCGCTAAAAAGTCGTATCGGATTAAATTCGGGAGCGATGTATCCCCGTTCGGGTTGCCCGCCGCGAATAGTTGGGTGTTGATTGCGAATTACAATGACCCGTCCTTTGTGCGCGATAAAGTCGCTTATGCTATGGAACGCGTACTCGATTTTGATTTTGTCCCGACTGCGATTTTAGTCGATTTGTATCTAAATGACGACTACATCGGCGTGTACAATTTTGGCGACGTCATCGAGGTCGAGGACGGGCGGCTCGAAATGTATACGTCATACTACGGTGCGGTGGCTTCGGGTTATCTCCTCGAAATCGGCGGCGCGGAAAAGGGCGATATCAAAAATGTGGATTACTTCGATACTAAACTCCTCAAAGATATTGCTGTGAAAGCCCCCGACAGTGACGATGTGTTGTCGGAGGAACAGTTAAATTATATCAAAAGTTA
>JAISLG010000100.1 GCA_031260615.1 Oscillospiraceae bacterium
TATGCAAGCACTGTATAACGCTACACTACAAATGAGTGCGTCGCTTATCCCGATGTCGATATTTAACTTTATCAATTGATAAAGTGTCAATGTCTGTATTTTGAATTGCGTGTTGAAAAGACTTGTAAAGTAAAGAAAATTGTATAAAATATACAGAGTGGGTCAAAACTCACAAGAAACTTTTATGAATTGAAAAAAATAAATATGCAATTATACGACACACTCACCAAAGAAAAACAGACCCTCTCGGAAACCGATACGGTAATTTACGCCTGCGGTCCGACTGTGTATAACTTAATTCATGTCGGGAACGCCCGCGCCCTTGTGGTAGCGGACGTTTTGCGCCGTTACCTTGATGGGAAAATAAAACTTACCTTTATCCAAAACTTCACGGACGTTGACGATAAAATTATCACCCGCGCAAAAGAGGAAAACCTACCTCCGCTCGAATTGTCTGAAAAATATATCGCCGAATATTACATTGACGCGGACGGGCTTAATATCCGCCGCCCTGATTTCGCACCAAAAGTGTCGGAGAATATTCCAGAAATCGCCGCGCTTGTCAAGACGTTGCTCGAAAAAGGGCACGCCTATGAGTCTGACGACGGCATATACTTTGAAGTGGCTACCTTCCGTGGGTACGGCAAACTCTCCAATAAAAAATTGGACGAATTGCTACAAGATTCCCGCGGAGTCAATAACACCGAGATTAAACGTACCGCCGCTGACTTCGCGATTTGGAAATACTCAAAAACCGATGACGAAATCGGGTGGGAGTTCGAGGGGCTTAAACGCGGTCGCCCCGGTTGGCATATCGAATGCTCCGCTATGTCTTATAAATACTCGGGCGGACGTACTCTCTCCGTGCATATGGGTGGGTCTGACCTCATTTTCCCACACCACGAAAATGAACTTGCTCAGACCGAAACAGGCTACGGTATCAAAATCGCCGATATTTGGGTGCATAACGAAATGGTCAATATCGACGGAAAAAAAGTATCTAAATCAGAAATGAACGCTCCGACACCCGAGGGTGCGCGGCTTCGCGATATGTTCCAACTGCGGACGGCATCAAAACGATATGGGTATGAACCGATACGTTTGCTCCTCCTCACCTCCCTTTATAGTAAGACTATCGGTTACACCGATTCGCAACTCAAAGATTGCGCGACACAGATACGGAAACTCCACGAGGTCGCGGAGTTGCTTGCGACTTCCACTCCTATCCCAAATTCCGCCGAACAGAAAGGGCAAGATATTGTCGAGAAGTTTAATGCCGCGCTCGATAATAGCCTTAATACCCCCGTTGCACTCGCCGAACTCTATGCGTTGCGGAAAGCAATAAAAGATGCGGACGACAAGAACGCATACAAAAATGCGTTTGAATATATGTGCGGCGCGCTCGGGCTTGTGTATGGGTTCGAGGACGAATACAAAAAAATCAGTGCCGCCGAAAGTGCCGTAAATGCCGATATTCCCGATGATATACTCGCGCTCGTTGAACAGCGCAAAGCGGCTCGCGCAGCTAAGGATTGGATGGCGGCGGACGAGATACGAAATAAATTAACCGAACTCGGATACGCTCTCCAAGAAACTAAAACCGAAACGATTGTCACCAAAACAAACTAACTCTTAAAACCAAACTAATGAAAAAAATAATATCGGCGGTGCTTGTTTTAGGGCTGACTGTGGGGATTACTGCCTCTATGTCCGCTTGCAAAAAAAAGGCTCCGTCTAATGAGCGCAAGGGAAACCTCTACGACGTGACTATCGGCGCGGGCGATGTTTACGCCGATATTACCGTTGCCGGGTTTGATGACGACCCGAATAAAACGGGCACTATGTCATATAAATTGTTCCCCGAAATTGCGCCGAATGCCGTTAAGGCGTTCACTAACCTCGCTACACAAGATTACTACGATGAGCGAAATTTGCACCGCGTTGTGCCGAATGGGTTGATACAGGGCGGCTCGATGAATGGTAATGGGAATGACGAGGGTTACTCCGGCATTCCCGATAATATGCTGTTCGACACCGAGCCAAGTAGTTACGCGCGTAACTTCTATGGGGCGTTGTCTATGGCTTCTTTCGCGTATACGCCGAAAGTGTCCGCCCCCGAAAAAGACGGCGATGACGACGACAGTAACACTACCGCCGCCGAGGCACCGAAAACTGTAAACAAGAACTATGTGCAGTTCTCCGTGGTTGCGCGGAAAACAAGTGTTGATACAGACGCGATTGCCGCGCAGTATGAGGCGGAATTGTCAAGCGAAAAAGCCGCCGCTTTGAAACCCGATGCGAAAAAAGCATATCAGGACATCGTGAATAGCCTTAAAAGTATGCCCGTCGCCGCAAAAGAAAAATACAAACTTGACGGCGGTATGTGGGAACTCGATGGGAAAAATTCCGTTTTCGGGCAAATGGTGTCGGGTTGGGATATACTTGATAAAATAGCCGCCGTGCAGGTCGGTTACGGGAATACCATAGACGATGCACAAGGTATCGCATCGCGCCCCGTTCGGGAAGTAATTATCAAAGACGTGAAAATTACCATTATCCCCGACCCGAAAAAAACTACCCAGCCCGAAACTACGAAAAAAACTAAGGCTACTACTCTTCCTGACTTGACGGGAACGGGAACTGGTGGTACAATACCTACAACTGTTACGGGGACTACCGCAAAGGGGATATTCGATAAGACGAATAGTTCAACTAAGGCTCCGTCTACAACGTCTGAGAACAGTACCGCAGCCCCGAGTAATACCGAAGTTTCGACACAACCCCCGAATAGCACGGTTAATTCGACAGGGAAGAAAGACCCGAGTATGACGGACGAGGCACCGTTACCCACCGCCGCTCCGCCCGAAAGTGTCGGTTAGCGCGACCGTTGCCGCGTTGATAGACTCAAACACAGTAATATGGTATAGTATGGTATGTTGAAAATAAATACACGCGACTTTGGTGAAACAGAAGTCGATGAGAACGAAATTATCAGCACCCCCGGGGGTATCCCCGGGTTCGATGAGGCAAAACGATTCACGCTCCTTTGTCCGAAAGGTAAGGGCGTGTTTCCAATGTTTTTTCAGTGTGTCGATGAGGTGTACCCGTGTTTTATCGTTTGCGATGCAAAAGCGGTTGCCCCCGACTTCACCGTTGAACTCACCGAACAGGAAAATAGGCAACTTAAACTCGGTCAGGGGAATGAAAATGACAGCGAGTTGACCGCGTTGTTCATTGTAAACGCGTCTGGTGGGATTGCCGCCGCTACCGCAAATACACGTTCGCCAATTGTTATAAATAACGCGAATAATATCGCGATACAGGTTATTCTCCCCGGGAACAACGACTTCCGTTTCCCCTTGTTCTCGAATGGCACAAATACCGCGAAAAAAACTTGACCAAAACCAAAAAAATACACAACCTTTTTGAAATAATAGTTTTCTCGGCAACCGCCGTAAGAAAACCAATTTGTTATGTACGGGAAAACTGATGTTAGTAATTACACGGAAAGCGGGCGAAGGGTTCTTTATCGGGGACGACGTTGAAGTCACTATCCTCGAATGTAACGGCGACCGCGCCAAAATCGGTATCTATGCGCCGCGCAATGTCAAGATTATGCGCTCGGAATTGCTCGAAACAGGGTTCCGTAATAAAGAGGCGGCTGTAAAACTGCCCGATGATATATTAAAAAGTTTGCTCGATTCCGGTACGGATACGGGAAAAAAGTAAATTTGCTGTTAATAAATTCTAAAATTTGCCGATAATATCTATGTGAGGAAAGTAAGGAAAGGAATCCACTACTATGGGCGTTAACACAATCCGCATTGGCGGAATAAATTCGGGGCTCGATACCGAGTCCATC
>JAISLG010000076.1 GCA_031260615.1 Oscillospiraceae bacterium
GGAACGATAAATAGAAAACTAAAAAAATGGATAATAAAAAAGATACCACCTTGTATAACCAAACGGCGGCGGTCGCATTGAAATACAACCCCGAACTTAACTACGCACCCGTAATAGTCGCAAGCGGTCTCGGCGAAATCGCTAAAAAAATAGTCAGCATCGCGGACGAACACGGCGTGCCGATTTACCGCGACGACTCCGTTACCTCTATGCTCGTTATGCTCCAAAGCGGCTCCGCCGTACCACCCGAATTGTACTCGATTGTCGCGTCCATTTACTCGGAAATCGTGTTCAACGCGGACGATATTGCAACATCAAGAAATTTGTAAGATAATATGAACACACTGAAATCTCGCTTGACCGCACAGGCGGAAAATACAATGCGCGCACGGCGATTCGCGGCACTCGATGCGGCGGCTAAGCGCAAAAATCAACTGCGCAATAAAATACCCACCTACGTTGAACTCGAAATGCATATCGCCTCGCTGAGTGCTAAACGCCTGAAAGCAACCGACCCCGCTACACTCGAACAACTCACCAACGCCGTTAATACCGCCGTCCGCGACATCGAAAATTTGCTTGTAAAATATAACGTACCCGTCAACTACGCTATGCCCCGTTTCGAGTGTAACCGTTGTTCCGATATGGGTGTCCTCGGCGCGGAAAGATGCGATTGCTTTCGCAAATTAGTCAACAACTCCGTTGCACAAGAAATAAACCGCAACTCGTCTATCGAACTCAAAAGTTTTAATACCTTTACCCTCAATAAATACCGCGATGAACGTAAACGCTCGATTATGGCGGGGAATTTGCGCGTGTGCCGTGAGTTCGCCGATAACTTCCACTTGCCGTGTGATGGCGGTTTGTTCTTGCGCGGTCGCACCGGGCTCGGCAAAACCCACCTCTCCCTCGCAATCGCAAATGAGGTCATTAACCAAAATTATGTCGTCATCTATGACTCCGCTATCAATATAATCGATGCTGTTTTGCAGAGCGTTTACGGCAGTCACGACAATAACGCCGATAACTACAAAACCGCTGACCTACTCATAATCGACGACTTGGGGCGTGAATACTCCAACCCGCAGTATTCCGAAAAAGCAATGTTTGAAGTAATCAATTATCGGTTAAATTCAGGGTTGCCGTGTATCGTGAATACCAACCTCCGTCCAAAAGAATTGTACGAGCGATATGGCGAGGGTGTCGTGTCGCGGCTCTATCTCTACACTCGTCTTACCTTCGAGGGCGACGACGTGCGTATGCAAGAAGGGGAAAGGCAAGATGAGGACTAATGGACTGATGAGGTATTTGTGCAAAAACAAACACACGCCCGAATTTTCGGACGTGTGTTTTATTATTTGCAAAAAAAATTCATTCACTCGATTTGCTGTCGGTGTCAGGAATATCCGTGTCCGTCTGCTCGTCTGTATGCTTTTTGTTGAATATGAAAAATTTGCTGAAAACATAGTTGCTTGCAAGTACAATCACTGTCGCGAGTATCTTCATTAAATATGTGTACGCGTCCCCATCTATTCCCGTCAAGTCCACCGTGAGGAACATAAATAACAAATCAAACCCCAATGAAATCAGCCGCATACCGTAAAACTTCGCCGCCTCTTTAAGAGCGATTATACCCTTGTGCTTGCTCTCGAATACGAATGTTTTATTACAAACAAATGCGAATGTTACCGCGCAAACCCACGATACAAGATTCGGTATCGCAGTGCCGTTTCCCGCGCCTATTTGCCAGCGGACAAGTGCGAATACGCCCCACGATACAAATGTGGTTAATGCCCCGAATATAATGTACAACGATACCTGCCTGTACTCCGTGAATAGTTTGTGCCAGCATTGTTTGGTCGTTTTGGGGTTTAGGATACCAAGCCCCGTGAGTATAAAATCTTTCAATTATTTTTTTACTTTCATATTTAGTTACTTGCCGATACAGAATTTTGAGAACACAGCGTCAAGCGTGTTCTCGGATACGTTCTCGCCCGTGAGTTCGTACAGCGCGGATAATGTTTCGGATACGAGCGCGGATATTATGTCAAGGGGTGCGTTCCCCTCGGCTTGCGTGATTACATCGGATAACGCCGTACTCGCTTTCTTCGCCGCCGATAATTGCCGCTCGCCCGAAAGGTAAGCGTTTTCGGGGTTCTGCCGCGTTTGTGTAATCATTCGGCGCAATCGGTTTATTATTACATCGCGTGAGGTCGGGTCATACGCGGAAATGCGCGGTTCACACGCGTTCTCGTCTTGCCCCGTTCCGTTCGGTAAATCGGCTTTGTTTTCAAAATACGCCGCTTGTTTATTATGCTCGTTGACAAGGACTTTTATTGCCGTGTCGTCGTCGTCAAACGGTCGTGTATGGTCGTGTAATACTATCACAAAATCCGCGTGCCGTACCTTTTCACGCATACGCTCCACCCCAATCCGCTCTATCGGGTCGGACGTTTCGCGCAGCCCCGCCGTGTCAAACAGATTAACCGCATACCCGTCAATCTCAATACGCCCCTCCACTATGTCGCGCGTTGTCCCCGCAATGTCGGTAACTATGCTTTTTTCCGTGCCGCATAACAAGTTCATTATAGCGGATTTGCCCACGTTCGGCTTGCCGAGTATCGCGACTGAATACCCGTTTGTGACAACATCGAAAAACCAACGGTCGGATAATAACTTTTTCAGTTCCTTGCGCGCTTGTACGAGAGTCGGGAGTATGTCGGATATTACACTGCTGTCCTCGCTGTCCTCGCCGCCGTTTTCCGCAAAATCATTGATTGCCGTCAACTGCGCGGACACGGAAAGTAACTTCTCCGATACTCCGTCTATTATCTTGGCGACCGCTCCGTTTTTACGCTCGTTGGCGAATAATAATGCCTTTTCGTTGTCGGCTTTGATAATGTCAAGCACTGCTTCCGCCTGTGGCAGTGTCATCTTCCCGTTTAATACCGCGCGGCGTGTAAATTCTCCCGCGTTTGCAGGGGTCGCCCCACTATTAAACAATACGGACAACACGCGCCGCGCTGAATACACTCCGCCGTGAACGGACAACTCCGCTATGTCCTCCCCCGTGTAACTGTTCGGTGCGCGGAAAATTGTAAGCAGGCAATCATCTATCCGAGTATCGCCGTCATACGCCGCCCCGTACATTACTGTGTGGGTTTTCGCGGATAATACGTCCTTGCCCTTGTGTGAGCGGAATACGGCGGCGGCTGTTTGAATTGCGCCCTCGCCGCTTACCCTTATAACGGCTATCCCCCCCTCAGCCTCGGGTGTCGAAATCGCCGCGATTGTGTTTGCCGAATATAAATCATACATTGTTTAATTGTACTCTAAACACGCGCGAATGGCAACAATAATTTTTTTTTGTAAAAAAAATACGCGGTGTTCGTGTGTCAATGACAAATTTTTTGTAAAAAAAATACGCGGTGTTCGTGTGTCAATGACAAATTTTTTG
>JAISLG010000110.1 GCA_031260615.1 Oscillospiraceae bacterium
GACAACGGGTCGCGTATTGCACCGCCGAGGCAAGTTGCCGCGCCGCCGAACGGTTCAATTTCCGTGGGGTGGTTGTGCGTTTCATTCTTGAATTGTAATAACCAATCCTCGTCACGCGTAACCCCGTCGTCGTCCGTTACATCGACTTTGAGTTTGACGGAACACGCGTTTATCTCCTCGCTCTCGTCAATGTTCGGGAGTAGCCCGTCCGCTTTATTTTCACGGACGGCGGCGGTAGCAATGTCCATTAACGTGACGGGTTTATCGCCGCGCCCAAGCCGTTTACGCCCGTCAAGGTATTTCGCGTACCACTCCTTAATATCGTCCGTTTGCCCGTTGTCGTGTATGAATTTTACATCGTCTATTATGGTATTAAATGTAGTGTGACGGCAGTGGTCCGACCAATAGGTATCGAGTATTCTTATTTCGGTTTCGGTCGGGTCGCGCTGTTCGGTCTTGAAGTATTCACGCGTAAATTCGAGGTCGGCGGCGTCCATAGCAAGCCCGTATTCGGTTATAAACGCATCGAGCCGTTCGGGGGAAAACTCCCGAAACCCCGTAATTATTTTAACTGGTTCGGGGTCGGGGTACGCGCGTATCAATGTATCGTGCGGAGCGTTAATATCCGTTTCTTCGCTGTCAACGGGGTTGATGACGTATTTTTTAATACGCGACAACCCCGTTTCGTCTGTGCCGTAGACGACATATATTTTCGTATAAACGATAACAGGGCGCGGAATACCGCACAGCATTGCGCAACATTCCTCCGCACCGTCCGCCCTCTGGTCAAACTGCCCGGGCAAAGCGCGGACAGCAAAATACAACGCGCCGTTTATATCAGGCAACTCAGAAAACGTCCTGTCAAGCACGTTTTCCGAGAATACACCCTTAACGCATTTATCAAAATCGGTATCGGATATATTCTCCGCCTCATACAAGTTAAGTATCCGCAAATCGGTAATACCGACACCGAGTGTAGTTGTAATATCGGCAAGCAGGTTACGCGCTTCCGCCGCATACTCGGGCAGTTTCTCGGAGATTATTTTTTTTATCATAATTTTCAAACGGCAACAGCCGCTTCCATTTAATGCACATACAGGCACACAGAATGTTTGATTTACAACAATGTTTGGCGTACAGGTGCGATGTTTGACAAACAATGATGTTTGATGTCGGTGCGATATTTGACAAACAACAATGTTTGGTGTCGGTGCGATATTTGACAAACAATGATGTTTGGTGTCGGTGCGATGTTTGACAAACAACAATGTTTGGTGTCGGTGCGATGTGGACATCGCACCCTACAAATGAATTATTCGGTACACCAAATCTTAAATGAATTATTAGGTACACCAAATCTTATTAGAGCAATCGTTTGTCAATCAAACGCGTACCGAAACCAAAACAACAAAGGTGAGGACGACACGCTTTTCTTTTTGGTTCTTTTTCTTTCGCAAAAGAAAAAGAACACGTTCCCCCTCGTCCCCTTCGTTCCCCTCGACCCCCTCGACCCCCTGTTATTTTATGTGTTCACGCATAGTGCCACTGTGATATTATCGTGTCCGCCGCACGCAATCGAATTTGCCACTAATTCCGCGCATATATCGTCTATGCTGTTTGCGCCTACTATTTGTGCGATTGTGTAGTCGTCTGTTATCCCGTGTACCCCGTCCGAACAGAATAGAAACATAGAGTCGTTACGCACGCGCTCCGCGAAAAAATCGGGCGTGATGTATTCGTCTGCACCGATTGCACAGGTAATACAGTTCCGTTGTGGGTGGCGGCGCGCATTTTCCTCATCTAATAATCCGTTGTCCACGAGTCGCCGTACATAGGTGTGGTCGCGCGTTACCCGTGTCATATTTTCATCGAAAATGTGATACGCGCGGCTGTCGCCTGCATTGATAATATACGCCGTGTCGGGCGTGATTATCCCTGCGACACAGGTTGTTCCCATTCCGCGCCGTTCGATGTTTCGGACACTCTCGGAATATACTTCCGCGTTCGCGCCGCCAAGTGCCGTCACGAGCAATTTCTTAATCGCGGACGGCGTCCAGTCCTCGCGGTACTTGTACGCTATCTCCGAGGATATATAATCCACGGCGGCTTGCGCGGCATAACTCCCCGCAAGTTCGCCGCCCATTCCGTCACACAGTACGATTGCCGCGCCGCCGCCCGGGAGGTTGCCCGCCCAGACTCGGTCTTGGTTCTCGTGGCGTTTAAGCCCAATGTCGGTTTTTGTAAATAGTTTCATTTAATATTATTTCGTTCCGCCTACTGCAAGACTTTGTAATGCCTTGACCTTGATTGACAACCCAAATAAATTGATGAAACCACCTGCGTCGGCTTGGTTGTACGCGCCGCCGTCATCTCCGAAACTTGCGATTGTTTCGCTGTATAATGAGTACGGGCTTGTTACACCCGCGTTGATAATATTACCCTTGTACAGTTTGAGTTTAACCTCACCCGTTACCGTCTGCTGTGTATCGTCCACGAATGCGTCGAGTGCCGAGCGTAACGGCGAATACCACTGCCCGTTGTATGTCAGTTCCCCGTATTTTTGCGCCGCTATTTCTTTGAAGTGGGAGGTTTCTTTGTCAAGGCACAGTGTTTCCAAAACCTCGTGTGCTTGATAGAGTATTGTACCGCCGGGGGTTTCGTACACGCCGCGCGATTTCATTCCGACAAGACGGTTTTCAACTACGTCGTACAAGCCGACACCGTTTCTGCCACCGATTACGTTCAATTCTTTTATAAGGGATACACCGTCTTTTTTTACGCCGTTGAGGGATACGGGGATACCCTTTTCAAAGCCGATTGTGACGTATTCGGGCTTATCGGGAGCGTGTTCGGGGGATACGCCGAGTTCCAAAAAACCCTCTTTATTATATAGCGGTTCATTTGCGGGGTCTTCGAGGTCAAGCCCCTCGTGGGATAAATGCCATAGGTTCATATCCTTGCTGTAATTCGTTTCGCGGTTAATTTTAATGGGTACGTTATGGCTTTCGGCGTATTCAATTTCCTGTTCGCGCGATTTAATATCCCATACACGCCACGGCGCGATTATTTTAAGGTCGGGTGCGAGTGCCTTTATAGTCAACTCGAAACGGACTTGGTCGTTACCCTTGCCAGTGCAACCGTGACAGATATATTCCGCGCCCTCTTTCCGCGCAATCTCCACTATACGCTTGGCTATCGGGGGGCGCGCGAAACTTGTTCCGAGCAGATACCCCTCGTATTTCGCGCCCGCTTTGAGTGACGGGAATATGAAGTCGTTCACAAACTCGTCCTGTATATCCTCGATATATAATTTTGACGCGCCTGTTTTCTTGGCGCGTTCTTCGAGTCCGTCTATCTCCGCGTCTTGCCCGACATTCCCGGCAACGCAGATTATTTCAGGGTTCTCGTAATTTTCTTTAAGCCACGGGATTATTACGGACGTGTCCAACCCGCCCGAATACGCAAGTATAATTTTCATATTACTCATCTCCAATACAATCTTCGATACAAATTTTCACCTTTACCATTATAGTAAAGCCCGACGATATGTCAAGCCACCGACAAGCGCAGAGCGTTTATACCGACAAGGAGTATTTTTTGTGCAACTCTCACAAAAAATTCTCTCCAAAATTTACATTTATTATAAACTTTGCTTTTCCACTTGAAAAAGTTGCCTTTCTCGTTTAGGATATATGGTGTATAGTAGTATATCCGTTGAAAGGACGGCTGTAATGAAAATGTTCAAAACAAAAAAGCGTTTACTGTGTACTCTAATGTCGGCTTGCCTTGCCGTTGGCTCGTTTTTCGCGTATCCTATCACAAATGACATATTCCCGAGATACATAAACGGCACGGTTGCGGATGCCGCCACCACCGAGGAGCAGTGGTTCGATTTGAATCCCGACTTCTCCCCCGATTCCGCCGCCGCTCGGCTCGAAAAATACCTGTCGCGAGCCGATTATGAGGCTCTGTTCCCGTATCGCTACGGGTCGCCGAAATGCAAAGAACAATGGGCGAAAAATGAGCCCGCCCCCGAAACCGCAGGGCTTAGTCAGGCTCAGGCGGCAAAAGAGGACGATTACTACTCATACGATAACCTCATAGCCGCGATGAAGGAAATCGCCGATATTAAACTCAAAATCGAATTTCGCATAAATACCGCAAAAAATGAAACTGTCGGTTACGCCTCGCGTACCTCTATGCTTCGTAAATCTTCGGGCGAAACTACCGTATTGTACGAAACCGAAGGCTTTATGGAAGAGAATCTTATGTTCGCCCCCGTATGTGTTCAGTTTGTCGATTTGGGCGCGTTCCTCGCCGAGGGTTCGGAAAATGATAAAAAACGTGAGATTGCCGCGCTGTTCGCGAATATGACTCAGGAAACCTCTGGTCGTATGAATATCGACTCCAACGGCAACTGGGGTACAATCTCCGTCGAGGCAAGCAATATGCTGTGGGGGCTGTATTGGAAAGAGGAAGTGTCCCATATCGGTGATGATACTGCGCTCGGTTATGTATCCGCCGGTGACAAAACATTCCCACCCACTCCTGGGCAGTCTTACCA
>JAISLG010000074.1 GCA_031260615.1 Oscillospiraceae bacterium
CAAAAGGGCAATACCGCAAGGGACGCCCCCTGTTTGTATCTGCTTGCCGCTTACTTACCGCTTACTTACCGATATAGGTTATCGGGTCTAACCAGTTACCGTTCTGCGACACACCGAAGTGAATATGCGGTGCTTCCGCAATTTCTATTTGAGCGGTGTTACCAGCCACACCGATTTGCTCACCTGTTTTGAGTTCCGAACCAACCGTTACCGATACATTCTTGTCTAATCCACAGTAATGTCCTGTTACTCCGTCGCCGTAGTCCACAAGCACAACAGTACCCCATAACGGGTCGTCTATTACTTCTGTAACCTTACCTTTCCAGACGGACAAAACTTGCGTACCATTTTCCGCCGCAATGTCAATACCGTCGTGAGTCTTCCACACATTGAGCGTTTTCGACTTTACGAGTTCCCCATTTGAGTACCCGTTAATAATCTCGCCCTCAACGGGCATAATTTTCTTATCGGGTTTTTGGATAATCTTCCCTGCTTCCTCGTCGTCGGGAACATTGATTATCTCGGGGGCGGTCACGGTAGTATCGGGGAGTTTCGGAATATCGGTACGGATATTCTCTACGGGGGCGGCTTCGGTAGTCTTAACTCCCTCCGTGAAAGTAATAACATCGGTTGTGGAGGGCGGTTTCACACCCGTACCGATTTTGGATATTGCTTGGTCATAGGCGATAAAGGTCGACACACCGACGGCGGCGATACCCATTAACGTCGCTATGAGGAACCCTTTCCCCGCGAAAAAGTTCTTGATACCGTTTCGTTTTTTCTTTTCCATATATATTTTTTTATTTCTCCTTAACGAGTAATTTTTTTGATATGTTCTGACAGTAGTATTCTCAAATTTTGGAAAAATATACTTGTGGGAAAATTATTTATGGAATATCGGGGCGGTTGACACGGGTAGTATAATAGTGGTTAGTGGTTAATGTTTCAATCACCCCAAATATAACCGCTTGTAACCCGTCCGACTCGGTGGTATAATCCTTACATTACATTAACATTAACATTACAAAACACTGCATTTTAACCTGACCTGATGATAATATATAAATAAAAAATTGTGGGTATAAATGAAAAACGATAAAACTACTACACAAAAGGCTACCGCGAAAACAATCACACTACCTGCGCTTGCTATGCGCGACATTGTAATCTTCCCTAAAATGCTATTACACTTTGATGTTGGGCGCGAAAAATCCTCCAACGCACTACGCGCCGCCGCCGACAGCGACCGTAAAATATTCCTTGTCACACAAAAGGACACTACGGTAGTCAATCCCGAGGTAGACGATATGTATACTATCGGAGTAATCGCCGAAATACGGCAATTACTCCGCACCCCCGACGGTAATGTCCGTGTACTCGCCGAGGGAGTTTCCAAGGCGAAATTAGTCGGTGTAACGGAAACTGACCCGTATTTACTTGCCGAAGTGTCCATTATCAAGGAAACCAAGCGTAAAAATCCGCCTGAAACAGAGGCGTTAATGCGCATACTCCGCGAGGCGTTCAAGGCGTATGCTACCTATATGCCTAAAATGCAAAATGACTTTTATGAGGCAGTGCTATCCGAACCCGATTTGGGTCGCTTGATAGACGCAATAACCTTTAACGTCTACCTCAAAGCGCCTGCCAAACAACGCGTACTCGAATGTACCTCCCTCAAAAAAACCGCCGAGATACTCGCAACGGAATTGCAAACCGAACTCAACTATCTCAAAACCCAACTCGACATAGAATCCGTACTTAACGAAAGTTTCGACCACGAGCGCAAACAATTATTTCTTAAAGAGCAGTTACAAATAATCCAAAACCAATTAAACGGCGACAATGGCAAAACACCGCCGCAAGACGCGAACGGCAATCCGATTGCAGGCGATGCCGAGATGAACAAAAAAATATCCGAGTTGCCAATATCGGACGAGAGCAAGGGCGTATTATACAAGCAGTCCGAAAAAATATCATTGCTATCGCCGGGGCACCCGGACTACTACACAGTCAAGTCATATCTTGATGAAATAATCGACTTTCCGTGGGGCGTATGCGAGCAAAAGAATATTACGGTCAAGCAAGCGGAGAAGATATTAAACAGCGAGCATTACGGGCTTAAAAAGGTTAAGGAACGCTTACTTGAATACATCGCGGTGAATATTCTTCGCGAGAACAAAGTTGCGTACGCGGCGCAGACTGCCGCCGACAAAGTATACAATAAAACACTACACATTGAAGATTTAGACGAAATTGAGGATATGGCAACCAAGGCATCTAATGCTGCAATAAACAAAATTACGCCGTCGAAGTCGAATATAATATGCCTTGTCGGACCTCCCGGAGTAGGCAAAACTTCAATTGGCAAATCCGCCGCGACCGCACTCGGCCGCTCATTCGCACGCATATCCCTTGGCGGCGTACACGACGAAGCCGAAATACGCGGTCATCGCAAGACATACATAGGCAGTATGCCTGGCAGTATAGTTAAAGCGATTGAACGCGCGGGTTGCGTGAACCCCGTGATATTATTAGACGAAATCGACAAATTGTCATCGGACTACAAGGGCGACCCTGCGAGCGCATTACTTGAAGCACTCGACCCCGAGCAGAACAAAGAATTCCGCGACCATTATTTTGAAATTCCGATTGACCTGTCGAAGGTAATATTTATTACAACGGCGAACAACGCCGGGAATATTCCCGAACCGTTATACGACCGTATGGAGATAATCGAACTGGGCAGTTACACACGCGAGGAGAAGTACAAAATTGCGTCGAAGTTTTTATTTCCGAAGCAGTTGGAGGAGAACTGCGTATCGTTATCGTACAAACCCGATGTATTACGCGACATAATCGAGCATTACACGCGCGAGGCGGGAGTACGCCGCTTAGAGCAACAGATAGCGAAACTATGCCGCAAGGTAGCGAAAGACACAGCCGAGTTACCGCAACCCGAATGGAGCAAGCACAAGCCGAAAATAACACTTGCGACACTCCCGAACTATCTTGGCTCGCGCAAATTCAAAGCGGACGAGATACCCGACCGAAACGAGGTTGGCACAGTAAACGGATTGGCTTGGACATCTGCTGGGGGGACGTTGTTACCGCTCGAGGTATTGATATTAGAGGGGAGCGGCAAAACGGAAGTCACGGGCAATTTAGGCGAGGTAATGACAGAGAGCGCGAAGATAGCGATGTCGGTTGCGCGGAACTTAGCGCACGAATTTAACATTGCACCTGATTTTTACACAAAGAAGGACATACACATACACGCACCCGAGGGAGCAATACCGAAGGACGGGCCGTCCGCGGGCGTTGCTCTGACGACCTGTTTAATATCGGCGTTATCTGGCATACCTATCAAACGGGACATTGCAATGACGGGTGAAATCACCTTACGGGGCAAGGTATTACAAATTGGGGGGTTACGCGAGAAATCGGCGGCGGCATACAAGGCTGGCGTAACGACGGTAATTATTCCCGAAAGCAACCTACCTGATTTGGAGGAGGTAGACGACGAAGTAAAGGAGCATTTGCGTTTCGTACCCGCAAAGACAATCTCAGATGTATTATCCGTTGCACTGATACGGGACAAGGCGATAATCGAGCCGTCCGAGCCGATACCCGTGGTATGCTGAGTGGGCAACGGGCAACGGGCAACGCAAGGCAATGGCAATTGGCAATGCCAACTGGCAACTGACAACGCGCAACGCGCAACGCGCAACGCGCAATATTTACCAACCTTAATTGCAAACAAACACACCCCCATATAATATGGGGGTGTGTTTTGTTACACTTGTTTTGGGTGTAGGTCATTCGGAACGATTGCGAGTTTGTAGCCGAGGGGCGACAGGACTTTTAAGATTGTACTTATCTGCGGTGTAGACTGCATACGTTGCAGACGCGCAATGGCAGGTTGTTTAAGCCCCGACATATCGGCAAGTTGTTGTTGAGTAAGGTTCTCTTTGTCCCGCGCTTCGATAAACTTACTCGAAAGTTCAATTTTAAGTTGTATCTCGTCCTTTTCGGCTTGTGTCAAAGATGAGCGTTCCCATATATCCTCAAAGGTAGTGAACTCTTCTCCGTTAATCATCATACTCATAATTATTTCCCGAACCTTTCTATAAAATCATTTAAGTTTCGCAACGCTTGATTTATCTCTCGCCGAGGGGTTCTCTGCGTTTTCTTAGCAAAATGGTGAAGAAGAACAAATATATCGTTTTTCCAGTAAACGAAAAATATTCTGTCGTCTATCGGACGCAATTCCCATAAATCCGTACCTGTAATATGTTTTATGGTTGGTTCTCCCTCTCTTGTGCCGTTTCGTTCGAGTTTACCTATATACTCGATTATTTTATTGTAGCGTATCCTCGCATCTTTGTTCGTCAGGGATTGTTTATCTAATGTATTGATATACTCGGATATTTTATCTTCACCAGAGCGGTCGTGATATGTGATAACTTTATACAATATATGCTCCCCCTGTCGAGTTTTATTATATCACGGTCGTTATACCCTGTCAATATTTTTTTCGTTTTGCACTCGATTCTTTCACTTATCATTGACACACGAACACAAATATTCATATTTTTACCCTGTACCCCCTTGACAAACTCTAAAAAGCGAGTACAATACACATAAAGGCATTGACGGAGAACAAACCGTATGCAGTTCCCTTCGAGAGAGTTATCGGGTGGTGTGAGATAATGGGGGCGATACGTTAATAACTCACTCCTGAGCCGAACGGGTGAAACTTGTATAGCAGTAATCTGTTCCGAACCGCCCCGCGTAAGGTGGGTTAAGCTTTGTACTGTGCTTATGGTTAGCGCGGCGAAGTTGAGAGTGGGTATATTGCAGACCGCTTGTGTTTAGTAGGCGAGTGTCGGGCAATATATCAAAAAGAGTGGTACCGCGGTGATATGTTTATATTGTCGTCTCTTTGTTTGATTTAACAAGGGGGCGTTTTTTGTTTTACTACTGCGCCCCCGTAATACAAAAGGAGTGCGTAACTATGCGAAACTTTAATAAATACTCGCGCGGATATTTTCTGCCCCCAACCCCGTCACGGAAATGGACGGAAAAGGAATACATTACCGAGCCGCCCGTATGGTGCAGTGTCGATTTGCGTGACGGGAATCAGGCATTGATTATTCCGATGACCCTCGACCAGAAAATGGGATTCTTTGGGTATCTCACCCGTATCGGATTCAAGGAAATCGAAATTGGTTTCCCTGCCGCCAGCGAAACCGAATACAATTTTTGTCGCAAACTGATAGAGGACAACGCAATACCCGATGATGTGTCCATACAATTGCTCACGCAGTCGCGCGAGCATATTATAGCAAAGACATTCGAGGCGGCACGCGGCGCGAAAAATGTAATAATACACTTGTACAATAGCACTTCCCCCGCACAACGCGAACAAGTATTCGGCAAATCCAAAGCCGACATAATCGACATTGCCGTCAAAGGCGCGGAGTTATTTAACAAATACAAAGCCGAATTGTTGTCGGAAAATCCCGATATGAATATCCGTTTCGAGTATTCCCCCGAGAGTTTTTCCGCAACCGAACCCGAATTTGCCCTTGAAATATGCAATGCCGTACTTGACGTATGGAAGCCCAGTAAGCCCTCCGAGGTAATAATAAATCTCCCGTCAACGGTGGAACTCGCATTACCGCACATCTTCGCGTCGCAAGTCGAATATATGTCCGATAATCTTAAATATCGACAAAACGTATCGGTATCAATACACGCGCACAACGATAGGGGAACAGCGGTAGCAAGCACAGAATTAGCATTATTAGCAGGCGCGGACAGGGTTGAGGGTACACTGTTCGGTAACGGCGAGCGGACAGGTAACT
>JAISLG010000080.1 GCA_031260615.1 Oscillospiraceae bacterium
CAACGGGTTGGTAACGTCCTCTGCTTCGGACAGTACCCTCCCGTTAAATTTAATCCAACTTAATTCCCTATTATCGTAAAACCCCTTGTATACCACAATTTCACCTTACCGTACAGAAACTTAAAGAACCAAAATAAATCGGGTATTATCCGCATTTACTTTGGTGTGTATTCTTGGAAAACTTGCCTGATTTAATTCGTCTGTTTAGTATCAACTTTCGGCAATGGCGCGGAAAAAGCCGGTGCCATCGACGGGCAGTACGGATATAAGACGTCCGAGTTTTGTACTCACCTCATCGACTGTCATATCGTCGAGGAAGGTGGTACGCGTAATCCCGTTACCCTCATTTCGTAGCATACTTTCGGGTATCAACAGCATATCGGGCAAGTCCTGATTTACGAGTTGCGCTACTATGTCAGAACCGCAAATCAAGCCTGCCACATTTATATCGTTGCCGAAAAAGTCATTACGGACGGCGAATATTTTAACGCTGTCCGACACGACAAACAAGTCAAACATTCGGCGGAACAATACAGCGGCGGATTCCCCCGTGACTAACCCGACATTTTTGTATTTCACGTTATCGTTTTGCCCATTATCGAACGCGGAAAGCAATGCACTTTGGAACTCATATTCAAAGCAACGCCACATACCCACGCCATTTTCGTACTGCTCGAAGAACGGACTGTAATACTCATAAATGGGAATATCGCGCTCCGCGAGGACAAAAAATTCATCAGACGGGTAGAACGTACGCGAACCGTATTTGTCGAGTGCCGAATCCCCGTACTTGTCGATTATGTCGATAACGGCGGTGGCTTCCGATTGCTTGTATATGCGGACGCGCTTGCAATTTTCGGGCATATCGGCGACTTTACCGTTTTCATTGTAGTGTTTGGTAACACCGACGGGTACAAATGCAACGGATTCGACACCGCAGTCGGGTTCACCGAGGAGTGCGGTTAATTCGCGGAGTGTCCGTTCGAGTTCCTCGCCGTCATTTATTTCGGGGCAGAGTACGTTTTGAATATTAAGGGTTACGCCGCTTTTCGCGAGTTCATTTAATATCGCTATCCCCTCGCCGCCGTGTTTATTGCCGAGCATATCGGCGCGGAGTTCGGGGTTCACGGTATGTAGCGACACATTCACCGACAACCGCATAGATATAATGCGGTCAATATCGCGGCGGGAGAGGTTAGTGAGCGTGACGTAGTTACCTTGAAGAAAGGACAAACGGTCGTCGTCGTCCTTGAAGTACAGCGTATCGCGTAGTCCTGTGGGCAAGCGGTCGATGAAGCAGAAGATACAACGGTTTTGGCATCGGCGCGTTTTATCCATAAGGTAATCGCCGAACGAAAGCCCGATGTCATCGGAGTTGCCGTTATTTCTGAGAGTAGCGGAACAGACCTTATCACCGCGCCGATAGACGATTTCGAGTGATTCATCGGCGGCGGCGAACTTATAGTCGAGCAAGTCGCGGATTTCGGTATCATTAACAGACAACAAAAAATCACCGCGCAACAAGCCACCCTTATCGCTCGGAGAACCACTTATGACGTCGGTAATCAGAATACCGCAAAAACCGTCGTATTTTTTAGCCGATACGACGGTTCCCAAACCGAAGATATTTTTCAGTTTCATTGCGCTCCCGCGTTTTCCGCGCGCGCGGACGTACTTTGAATTAAGGGTGGTTTAGATTTCCTTAACAGCGATAACCTGACGCACATCTTTTTTTGTGCCGTACTTACCGCAAGCCTTGCATACTCTGTGGGGAACTTTAAGTTCACCGCAATGTGCACATTCAACGAGCGTGGGCGGCGTTATTTTTTCGACCGCACTGCGACGTTTGTTGCGGCGTTGAGCGGAGACCCGCTTCTTCGGTACTGCCATTTATTTATTACCTCTGTGTAAAATATTTCAATACAGTATTATTATACGTCGTTGCTCCGTTTTGTCAAGGGGAAGTTTGGCGAAAGGGCGGTTTAGTAGTGTGTCTGTTTTTTTACACTCTCGACATTGACAACCCTGATATAATACAGTATACTACACTATGTATTTTTCAACATACTCGTAGAAAGAGGAGATACTTATGGATAACCGTTGCCCTAAATGTCAAGCCCCAACGACCCCCGATAACAAATTTTGTGCTATATGCGGAACACCGCTCCCCACGCAACCGCTCCCCACGCCACCGCAACAGTACGCGCCGCAACCGCAACAATACGCGCCACCACCGCAACAGTACGCGCCGCCCCCGCAGTACCAACAACCGCAACCACAGTACGCTCCGCAACCGCAATACGGCATCCCACCGCAACAAGCGAAGCGCAGTAAAACGGCGGTGATATGTATTATCGCGGTTGTGGTAGTTGCGTTGCTCGTTGTATTTTTTGTAAGCTCGTCCGACAAAGACAGTGGCGGTTCGGGTTCGTCAAACGGCGGTTCATCAAACAGCGTAGCCGATTACGAACAGCCGATAAAATATTTGTTTGACGGACTGAACGGTTATAATTGGAATACGTTTTCCAAGGCGTTGCCCCCGACACTTATCGAAGAAATTGATAACAGAGGTGTATCCCACAGCGAAGTAATCGAAGCAATGTTTAGCAACTTATTTGACGAGCACGACACAGTAGAAAAACTGTCATATAAAGTTGTCGGCAAAACGAGGTTTAGCGATGACGACCTTTACGATTACAGCGATGATTTAGAAGTGGACCTCACTGACGGTTACGAACTCGAAGTAGAATATTCGGCGACTGTTGACGGCGAAAAAGAAGTTGATACCGAGGAATTTTATGTTGGTAAAATTAACGGGAAGTGGTATTTTCTTGATTTTTAAGTTAATTATCCCCCACCTTAATAAGGTGGGGGATTTTGTTTTACTTCGCAATATTCAGCAAACCGCCCGCGAGCAGTATCTTCACTGACCGCGCCGACGAATTAAGTTTCACGGGTATCTTAATGCCCTTTGTCGTGTTTTCCAAAACAATTGGGAAGCCGTCCGCGAGCCGCGACCGTATGTCGGGCAAGCGTAGAGTATCCCCCTGTGCTATTTTTTCGTAATCGTCCGCGTTCTCAAACACGAGCGGAATAATCCCAGCGTTGATAAGGTTCTGTTGGTGAATCCGCGCGAACGACTTTGTAATAACCGCTTTGACACCGAGGTAGAGCGGAGCGAGTGCCGCGTGTTCACGCGACGACCCTTGCCCGTAGTTCTCACCCCCGATAATGAATCCTTTACCTGCGGCAAGTGCGCGTTTCGGGAAACTCTCATCCACGGCGGTGAAACAGTGCCGTGAAATGGCAGGGATATTCGACCGCAACGGGAGTATTTTCGCACCTGCGGGCATAATGTGGTCGGTTGTGATATTATCACCTGTTTTGAGGATAACGGGCGCGGTTATCTCGGTTGGGAGCGCAGTAGTAACGGGGAACGGTTTGATGTTTGGTCCACGGAATATCTCGATTGTTGCCGCCTTTTCTGGAGGTAATGGCGGTATAAGCATATTATCGTTTATGAGTGCCTTTTCGGGTATGGTTATAGTCGGCACGTTGGTTGCGGCGGTAATGCGACCGCTGAGGGCGGAAGCGACTGCAGTTTCAACGGACACGAGGTATGCTTGCCCCGATTTAGTACCGCTCCGACCCTCGAAGTTGCGGTTAAACGTACGCAGTGAAACCCCATCCGTATTCGGGGATTGTCCCATACCAATGCAAGGGCCGCAAGCGCATTCGAGTATCCGCGCACCCGCCGCTATAAGTTTTTGCAAACCGCCGCTTGCTGCGAGCATTTCAAAGACTTGTTTGCTCCCGGGAGCGACTGATAATTGAACATTTTCGGCGACTGTCTTGCCGTCAAGTAATGCGGCGGCTATCGTCAAATCCGCATACGACGAGTTTGTGCAACTGCCGAGGCATACTTGGTCGACTTTTATATCGGCGAGTTCAGAAACGGTTTTGACATTATCGGGGGAGTGTGGGCAAGCGGCGAGTGGTACTACATCGGAGAGATTTAACTTGACAACTGACACATATTCCGCGTCTTT
>JAISLG010000139.1 GCA_031260615.1 Oscillospiraceae bacterium
GCAATATGCACAAATATGACACACTATTATTCTGCACTCGGTTGGATAAGCGCGTATCCGCCGCCAAGTCGCTTGTACACTACCGACACTAACCCCGTTTCCGCATTCTGGAACATAAAAAAGTCGTGTCCAAGTAAATTCATTTGCATTATCGCATCGGCAACATCGGTCGGGCGTAGGTCAAATGTCTTTACGCGGACAGCATTCTTATCGTATAATAGTGTTTCGTCCGCCATTGATTCGATGTCCTTGTCGGGAGCAATCTCATCAATCTTTTCAAATGCACCCTCGCGCAGTTGCTTATGGATTTTGGTTTTATTCTTTCTAATCTGGCGTATAATTTTATCGGCGCATACATCAAGCGCATCCGCTTTCTCCCCGAGGGTGGATTCCTCAGCACGGAAAAATAACCCCTCGTGTGCAATCGTCAACTCAACAATCGCTTTCCCGTGGACGCCTTCAAGCGCAATCTTCGGCTCGAAATCTTCCCCGAAAAACCGCGTAAGTTTCGCTAACTTCTTCTCCGCGTGGGTAGAGAAATCGGTAGGAACCGCTATGTTTTTCGCCGTTATCTTAATATCCATACTTTAACCTCCGCTTTAATATTACTTTGAATTATAGCACGTCCGTATGAGAATTACAATAACAAAAACAAGAGGCTAAACCAAGCAATATCACCAAACACACCCTCTGTCGTCCGTATCAGTTGCTTACTCTTGACACTGACGCGTTGATAGCCGATATAATCTCGTAGCCTATCGTACCGCATTCCGATGCTATGTCCTCTAACGTCACAATATCATTGTCGAATATGAATACCTCATCGCCGACTTTAACAGTGCCTCTAATGTCTGTTATGTCAAGCATAGTCACGTCCATACATACGCGACCCACTATCGGGGATTTTTGCCCGTTTACCGCAAAATAACCCTTGTTCGATAACAGGCGCGGAAATCCGTCCGAATACCCGATTGCGCAAGCCGCGATTATTGTTTCGCGCCGTGTAATAAATGTCCCGTCGTAACTTATCGGTGTGTCGGGCGGATATGTGTGTATCTGTATTATTCGCGTTGCCAATTTCAGCGCGGGGCGTAAATCCGCGTATTGCCGTAACGCAATAGATGGGTAATACCCGTACAGCATATACCCCGGTCGGCACATATTGTACTGCTTCGCGTAAGGATTGAATACCCCCGCGCTGTTCGCGGCGTGCTTCAATTCAACCTCGCCGAGTACCCCCTCAATGTCCGCTATTGCCCTGTCAAACCGCTCCGTTTGGATTGCAGTGAAATTGTTTGATATTTCGTCAAACCCGTCCGCGCGTGCATAGTGTTGGAATATCCCCGTTACGCGGATATGCGTAAATGCCTTTACACGCTCCGCGAATTCGCGTGCATTGTCGGGGGATATGCCGAGCCGCCCATGTCCCGTGTCTATTTCAATGTGTATCTCGGCTACGCTATTACACTGCGCCGCTTCGTTATCGAGCGCGGATATGAACCCAATATCACTTGCGGCGGATACATAGCCGCCCCTCACAATATCGGGTATTGCATTCTCAAACGGCTGATAGAGTATTACTATCCTGACGTCGGGCAGATACGCGCTTAACTTCTCCGCTTCAAATACATCGGCGGCGGCGGCATATTTTATATCGCACTCGCCGCCATTCTTAAACGCCTCCGAGGCAAGCATTGCTCCACCACCATAGGCATCGGCTTTCAGCACGGGCATTATCTCACACATCGGCGCGGCATCACGGAATACCTCAAAGTTATGCCGTATGGCTGATACGTCAATATACAACTTGACAGGGTTAAGCTCATTTAATACCATAATATCCTCATAAAAATACAACACATTATATGCACATTGCCAAACAAAAACAAAAACAGGGAACGAAGGGAACGAATGTGGCTTGTCGCGCTGTGCGCGAAGTGGGGTAACGTGGGGTAACGTGGGGTACGTTGGGGGCTTTGCCCCCAAACCCCCAGCAGGGGGCTACGCGCCCCCTGCACCCTGCGGTACTCGCCGTACGGGCTGGAAGTTGCGAGGACAACCAAATTTATTCCGAGAGGTTAGGTTGTTGCGAATACTTGCCTTGCCTGTCATACTTGCCCTGCCTGTTATACTTGCCTTGCCTGTTATACTTGCCCTGCCTATCATACTTGCCTTGCCTGTTATACTTGCCTTGCCTGTTATACTTGCCCTGCCTGTCATACTTGCCCTGCCTGTTATACTTGTACTGCCCCGTGGCGTGTCGACCATATTATTTTATCGTGTACCGGTTTGTTAAATATCTCTGTCAAGGCTCGCGCGTATATCTCTATTTGCCCCCGATATTCGTCCGCTAACGCCGTTGGGGATTTGTTCCCCGTTTTGTAGTCTACTAATGTTATGCTGTCTTGGTTGTCTTGGGTGTGGTTGAAAAAAAACATATCCGCAATGCCCTGTACAAAGGGTACGTCCGCTATATATTGCCAATCCTTGTCGGGTGCAAATTCGGACGGTTTCGCGAATGCGCCGAGTGCAAATTCGCGGTGTAATTCGCCCCGACTGTCCGCTAAGCGTGCGCGTGTCGCAATGTCCGATTGCATAAAAGTTTCCACTGCCGCGAGGTCAAGTGCCTTTTGCTCCGCTAATGTGAATTTGTCCCAAAATGTTTCAATCTGTTCTTTTACCGATACCGATGAGCAAAAATCAATGTAATGCACCGCCTTGTGGAATGCGTCGCCCCGTATCTTCGGCGATACAGCGGTACTCGGTTTGAGGAAATACGGGCGGCGCGGATATATGCTGAATACTGTCGTCGCCGCACTATGCTTCACCCCGAGTGCAGTCGCTGATATTTTCTTCGGATAATCCGCAAGTACCGCACGGTCGTATATTATATCCGATAACGGTGCGCGGAATATGTCCGTTTCTGTGTCCGCGTCAATGTCGGGTGTCGTCTGATTTACAATCTCATCCACCTCGTCTGCCGTCAACTTCGCGATAATTTCCTCATCGCCCGAATTGCTGATTATGTCTATAAAGGAATGTTCGGACGGCTTGTTACACGATGCGCCTATTACTATCAACTTCTCGGCGGCGCGTGTGAGCGCAACATATAATAACCGCACGTTCTCCGATAACGCACTGCGCTTTCGCCTTTGCTCCGCTAAAAAACGCGGTAATGTCTGTTGCTTTGAATAGGGTAACATATACCTGAGCGTCAACCCGTACCGTGAATCAAATATCACATCGTCTTTCGGTAACGCACTAATCGGGTTGCGCTGCGCGTTCGCAATAATACACACGGGGAACTCTAACCCCTTTGCCTTGTGTATCGTCATTATTCGCACAGCGTTTTGCCCACCCGACATTACTTCGCGGGTACTTTTTTGCTTTTCGATATTCTCGATATATCGACATAACTTTGACATTGACATCGCTCCGCTGTCGGACGACACCGTGAAATATTCCGCGCAAGTTTTCCGTAACAACCGCAAGTTAAGCACTGCCCGTTTAACCGCGCCTGTGCTTGTCTGCCCCGATATTAACCGCCGAAAAACTGCCGACCCCTCCGATAACAACGCCGATACCGCGCGCGCCGCCCCTTGCGTGGTAATATCACGGCGTAACCCCTCTAATTCTGATATAAACACCGCGAATTTGCCTGTGGTGTCGGCTTTCGCAACCTTCCGCATTAGCGTGTATAACGGGCTGTGTTTGTTCTCCTTTTTATCCTTGCCGAGTAACGCGAAATCCTCGATAATACCGCCGTACGCCGCCGACAAATACACACGCGCAATGTTAATATCATTGTACGGGTCGTCCGCCGAAAACAATAGCCCCACCGCCGCGCTTACCGCGGGCACGTCCGTAAAACTCCCCCCTACGCGCTCAAACGGAATATTAAACTCCGCGAATGCCGTTGCCAAATCCCCTTCAAAATCCTTGTCGCGGTTTGCTTTCAAAGCCCCCGATAATACCGCTATGTCGCCGTAATTTGCAATGCGCTGTTCTTTCCGCAAATACAATTTGCTTACCGTGTCGCGGATATTCGCCGCGATAAACCGCGCTTGTATTTTGGAGTAGTCTGTTTTCTCTTTGACCGAGTTTTTGCCCGAGTTTTTCGTGATGTAATACACCTCAGGGTCGTATGCAACGTCCTGTTCGGGTTTGTTCGGCTCGGGGCGTAATTCCTCGTTATCCCCGTAAACCGTACCCCCATATTCCACCGTCATCGTCGGACGGAATACCGCGTTTATAAACTCCGTTGTTTCGCGGTACGAACGGAAATTGCAAGTCAAATACCGTGTAGTAAATCCGTCATTGTCGGGGTTGTTGGTGTCCGATAACCGCCCGAATACGCCGCAGTCCGCTCCTTGAAACGCGTATCTCGACTGTTTCAAATCCCCGAC
>JAISLG010000041.1 GCA_031260615.1 Oscillospiraceae bacterium
TGGGCGGTGTAAATACACCAGTATTTTTTGTAGTGGCAGTATCGGGGGTTTTCACGGTAATATTCGGGTCTTTGCCGTCGGGGCTGTCTTTGAGTAGTGCCTTGTAATCGCGGTATTCGGCGCGTGTATCAATACGGTGGAGTTGCGCGAACGCGGCATCTGTCATATCAAAGTAAAATGGGAATGAGCCTGTTCCGCCGCTGTACTCACCCGAATTGTAACCGCGCGTTGGGGCATCCCACAGCGAGTCGACATTATGCCACGCGCCGTCGGCGTAAAACAAATTCCAGTTATGGAGGGCGGTTACGCCGTTATCGGTAATATCCCAAAATGTACGCTGACTTGTGGGAACACAGCCTATTATGGTTAATGTCTTGACCCCCGCGAGTTCGCACATTGCGGCGAACATATTCGCGTAGCCGACACAAACAGAGCGTTTGGTATCGAGTATATGCGATATTGATACAGTGGACGGTTTGACGGAATCTTGCGTAGTAATGCCGTGTGACGAATCGTGGTCGTAGTACATAAAGTTTCCAATGTATTCGGATATACGCGCGGCTTTTTCGTAGTCGCCCGATATACTGCCCGTGAGTTTGGTTACAGTGTCGTTAAGTTTATTAAGCACGGCAAGGATTTGCGTGTCCGTGCCGTCGGGTAGTATATAATCTTTAAGCGCGTCCGCTCCGAGGGTAACGGCTCGTTTAATGTATTCCTGATTATTCTTTTCCGTGCCGTTATCGCCGAAGAACCATTCCTTCTTAATCATATCATATTCAACGGTAACTTTGAATGTGTAGTTACTGTTACCCTTGAACACGAAACGGATATAGGCATTTTTGAGTCCCGATGTTTCGGTAGGAGCGGCGGTGAGTTCGGTGGAACAAGTACCGTCTGCATTTGAGGACACATCGAACGTCCATTCGGCTTTTGAAACCGAGGACGTTGTAAGGTAGATACCGCTCAGGGTATATTTAACAAACCTGCCGTTTATTGCAAGTTTGTTCCCGTTTAGTTTAACGGTCGCGGTGAAGTCCGCGTCATTATGCGTTTTTAGTGTGTACGCGCGCGACAACTTCGACTGGACGACAGCATAGGCGGCAAGTGTCGCCGATGCGGTTATCGGGACGGTCAGCACCCCGACTAAAACGGTCACGGCTACTGCCGCAGACACAACAAGCGATATTATCCTTTTCATACAATACTATTATCGTCAAAATGAAACGAATTTCAAGCGTAAATATATAGTATGTGTAAAATAGGTGGGGAACACTATCTAAATATGGGGTGAGTGGATAATATTATCCCCCTCACCCCATCTCCCCTTTGATATACCCCAACAGTTTCTTCTCTCTCCTTGAAATCTGCACCTGTGACTGTCCCATAATATCCCCTGCCTCTGTCTGTGTCTTATCGAGCGTATACCGCAAATACAGCAATTTGCGGTCGTCCGCCGACAACCGTGACAATATCTGATTTAGTGCGATATGCTCCGTAATCCGCTCCTCGGGCGGCGCAACAGGTATGTCCGTATCCGAGCCGTGCCCGTCCTCGTTGTCCGTATTCCGCGCACTAATCGAAATCGCGGGCAATGCGGCATCAAACGCCTCCGATATATTCTCCGCTGTTACACCGAGTTCCGCCGCAATCTCCGATATGGTCGGGTCGCGCCCGACACGCCGTAATTCCTCCCGTACGCGCCCCGCTTTTACAGATAATTCTTTCAGCGAGCGTGTAACCTTAACCGAGCCGCCGTCACGAAATAACCGCTTAATCTCCCCCATAATCACGGGTACGGCATACGTTGAAAACATAACTCCGCGCGTTTCGTCAAACGCGTGTACCGCTTTCATAAGCCCCAAACAACCGGCGGAAAACAACTCCTCGTATTCCGTGCCGCGCCCCTTAAAACGCGCCGCAATAGAATGCACCAACCCTAAATTAGCCTCCGCGAACGCCTGTTTATCCGCGATTGCAGAGCCGATATGGGTTGGGCGTTTCACGGGTACTGTGTCGGGTGCATTATCGGGTGTGTCGGGTATTACATCGGGCATATCCACGTCAGGCGCACGCGGCATTGTTGCCCTCTCTTTTAACTCTGTCATATATTATTCGCCCGTGATTTAATCTTCTTAGATAGGGTAACAACAGTACCCTTGCCTACCGCGCTTTTCACCGATACATTGTCGCAGAAATCCTCCATAACCGCAAAACCTAACCCTGCCCGTTCCCCGTCCGTCGCCGTAGTGAATAACGGCTGCATTGCCTGTTCAACGTCGGCTATTCCTAACCCCTTGTCCTTTACGCGTATGTAAAGAACATTCTTTTCAGACCAGATACTTAACTCGATTATACCTATCCTGTCGGGATAACCGTGGACTACAGAGTTCGTTACCGCTTCACTCACGGCGGCTTTGACATCATTAAGTTCCTCCAAAGTCGGGTCAAGCCGTATCGCATACGCGGATACTGCTCCCCGCGCGAAGGATTCGTTCCGCGAGTATGACGGAAATGTGATTTTTATTACTTCTTTCATATATCCTCTGCATATAATATTAAAACAGTATCAAGACGCGAGTTGTTCGGCTTGCTTTGCGGCTTGCTCGACCATATCCGACAGTCCGCTCAGTTTGATTATCTTCATAACATAAGGATTCGGCGCGCGTATTATAACCGCCGCGCCGAGCCTGTCCGCAAGCCGCTTCCGCCCGAGTATCAGCCCGATTACCGAACTGTCGCAAAACGGTACGGCGGACAGGTCAAGTATAATATTCCGCGCGGACGAGGTTTCGATTGCATAGTCGATTTTGCCGCGTATGTCCTGTAAATTGTGATGGTCAACGTCCCCCGATATTACCGCCGTCAGGGTCTTGTCCGATAAATTTATCTCCACACGCGAAAGTTTTGAACCTGTATTCATTTTACTACACCCGTAACTTTTTTTGTATACTGAATTATACCCAAACTAATTTACGGAGTTTGTCGAAACAAAACAAAATATTATTTAGTTGTGGTGTTTTGAAAACTTAGCAACGAGAGATAAGAAAACATACCAAATTGTTGTTGATTGTTACAAAAGTTTAGGATATAATACTTGTAATAACAGCAGATTGTTTATAGGCGACAGGTGATTGATGACAGATGATACCTTTGAGAGGTGTATTATGGCTATGCGATGTAAAACAAAGAAGGGTTTTACCCTTGTCGAGTTAATCGTTGTAATTGCAATTATCGGTGTTCTTGCCGCGATTTTAGTACCGTTGTTGGCTGGGTATTTGGCTGGGAGTAAGCAAAAGGCGTTGATGTCGGATACTAAAACCATTTACGATTCAATAGCCGCGCTATTGGTCGAAGCGGAGGCTCACGACAAAGAAATTACGGATATAACGATAACCGCGAATTTGCCCGATATATCGGGCACTATCCCCGAGGACGGGACGAAGCCGGCGGGTGCTGTGAAGTTACCCGCGGACAATATGACACTTGCTCTCGATGGAACAGATGTGTTAAAAACCGTGTCAACTGGCGTGTTAAATGATAATTCGTGGGTTGCGGCGCAAAAGGGAGCGCGTGGAATTACGTTCGCGGTAATGGGTGAAACAACCGTGAACCAAGCCCTTTGTATCGACGGCGTATTCGTTTGGAAAAGTTGGGAGAACGGCGGCAAAGTAAATAACGGAGCGGTTGCTCCGCCTGTTTCGCCCGGAATCGAAACTGAGGGTGGGGAAAACATAGTAGCTCCCGTTTATCCGACTAATGCCGATTACCGTACAACGTATGTTGTCGGTGACAGGGTTGTGTATAACGGTGTTCTGTGGGAATGCAATGTTGCACATTACTGGGTGCCTGGGACAGAACCGGGGTCAGTTTATGCAAACGCGAACAATTGGTGGGTCAGAGTTTAATTTTAGTAAATATATTGCCGCGCCGAGGTAACTCGGCGCGTTTTTTTTGCCATTGCCAAGTTTTGCCAATTTTGCCAATTTTGCCAAGTTTGCCAAGTTTTCAAAATTGCCCTTGACAAATACAGTTTTTGTGTGTATATTATTCAAATGCTGTGGGTGCGGTTGTTAAACAAACCGCTGAGATGAGAATATTACTCTCGAACCGTTTGAACCTGAACCGGGTTATGCCGGCGTAGGAAAGCAAGTGAAACCATTGTGCGGAGATTATTCTGTGCGGTTGTTACATAATTGCGTAAACGCGTACCCGATTAACGGCACGCGTTTTTTTGCGCGTGAAAATAAATAAAGGAATATTAAAAAATGGAAAATACAAAACGGCAAAATTTATTCGCGCTTACCGAAACGGCGATACTCCTCGCACTCGCTATTGTGCTTAGTTATGTGAAGATATACGACAGCCCTTACGGGGGCTCGATTACTTTGCTGTCTATGCTCCCCATTTGCATAGTGTCGATTAAAAACGGCATTGGCTGGGGCGCGGCGGCAGGCTTTTTGAACGCGTCGTATCAGTTTTTTTTACAGGACGGTCTGAAAAACGCGGGTTTTTTCCCGAGGTTCAGCGGTAACTTCTTTATATGCGTGTTGCTCGATTACTTTGTACCGTTCACGATAATCGGGCTTGCGGGGTTATTCCGCAAGAAGGGTTATTTCGGGTGGCTGACTGGTATTGCGTTGGTTACGCTTGCACGGTTCGCGTGTCATATTGTATCGGGGTACGTTCTGTGGGGGCAATACGCGTGGGAGATTGACGGCGTACAGATGCCCGCGTTAATATACTCGCTCGTGTATAACGCGATTTATATGTTGCCCGAGATTTGCCTTACCATTGCGGGTGGAGCGATACTCTTCAAGGCTCCCGTGATAAATAAGTTGATTGCACCGAAAACCGCCACAGTGAGTTAATTTAGCAAGGTTAAAACAAGGAACACAGGGAATATATTCCCTGTGTTCCTTTTCGTTCGCTGTGTTCCGTGTGTTCTGTACCTTACGCCACACCGCCGCCCCATTCTACAAGGGTAAAGCCCGACCGCTCGTATGACGGCAGTACCTGTGGTATCGTGTCAATCGCCTCTGTAAGCGGTCTATATGCCATAAATACGCGGATTTGTGTATCTGGTGTCGGAGTGACTTCGAGCGGTACTTCCGCCGCGTATTGCGCCGTTTGGAAGATTATCTCGTTGTATGGGTTCGCTTGTAATATCGGCAACCAGTATACGATAAACTCATTGTACTCACGCGGTGTCTA
>JAISLG010000062.1 GCA_031260615.1 Oscillospiraceae bacterium
CAAAGTACCGCGTATTTTTTCCGACACGGATAATCTCGGCGGTTGCCGCACCCGACACAATGATACTCCCGGCGTACAGGGTATAATCCGAGCGTTGCGCGTTCGCGGCGAATTTAACCTTCTTTTCGCGGACAGCCTCGCCGCCGAGTATTACCTCATCTGTTGACAGGGAGTTGCAAGCGACAATCTCGCAATCGGCGGGCACGACATCACCCGTTTCGAGCATAATCACATCGCCTAAGACGAGTTTGGTAATATCGGTTTTGGTTTGTTCCCCCGACCGCATAACAGTAACGGTTATATTTTTAAGCCGCGCCGTCCGCGCATCGGTTTCATCGAATATGGGTATGAGGACATTACGCCCCTTGTATTTTCCGATATAGTCTGCTCGTGTAATATAAAACGCGGTGTATGCGGCGGAGATAATGGCGGCGGCAACCCCGAACGTGCGTAACCACCCGTCCGAGCCTATTATAACGGCGGTGGACAACAAAAACACCGCCCCATAAATTATTATCGGTGCGATTTCGCTAAAATACGGTGTGCGTACTTTGAGGTATTCCGCCGAGCCGCCGCTTTTCAGCCGCCGCTCGGCTTGGGATTCGCTAATCCCGATTACAGGTAACTTATCATTCATTTAGTAGTGGCAAGTTCAGTAAAGGTTCAGTAAAAATGTGTCCAGTTTAAGAGTATGACGATATTTCATTCAATTTTCACACATTCTATATTATTTTTACGCAAATTGCAAGTATAGTATAGGCAACTTAAAAATCTTAGCGGTTTTTCAAACGCCAAAAGTAATCAAGGATTAGTAATACCGTAACGGATTACCAAACCAATGCAAGGGGGTTACGCGTTTGCCGATGACGGAATGTCACGGGAGTTAAAATAGTGAGGAAAGCCAAACAAAGCAAAAAATATGGAGGTACTGCTTATCGAAACAAAATTAACCCTAACCCGTTAAATGGGTTTACCGATAAAAACATTACAAAAAACCGAAAATAGTTTTTTTAGGGAAAAGGAAAAACACCGTAACAAATTTTTTGCGTAAAGGGGGAACAAAGCCTATCGAACCAACGTATTACACTACAAAAACAGGAACCTAAGTATTACTAAAACCGAAAAGGGAAAAACAAGCATATCATATAAGGGAAAAATAGTTACCAAATAGTTACCAGTTACCAAGCCTTGCCGTATCGGAAAAGCGGCAAGCAAAAATTCTAACACACTAAGCGAATCTATATTAAGAAAGGGGGAATATTATATAGCAACATAGACCAACACCAACACCAACACCAACACCAACACCAAAAACCAACACCAACACCAAAAACCAACAGCCAAAAATAAAAAAAATAAACCATAACAACCTTAAAAATAATTTACCGTATATCGAGGGAACGAAACACGGTAAGGATAATCCCTCATAATAAAGATATAGGGTAAATTACGCGGCGGCAATACTGAACGAAGTATTGCCGCCGTCATCAATTTGTATGGGGAAAACAATGTATATATTTGACAGTGCGTAAAGTTTATATATAATATAGTGTATGTCACTGTGTTTTGAAGGAGCGGTATTTTTGGCTCCAATGGCGGGGTATACCGACTATGCGTTCCGCTCGCTGTGCGCCGAGTACGCGTGTACGGATAATTCGCCTGTTTCGCCGCGCTTTTTCACGGTCACGGAAATGGTGAGCGTGAAAGCAATGTATTATAAAGACCTGAAAACGTACGCGCTCCTCAAACCGAATACGGGCAGTATATGCGGGGCGCAGTTGTTCGGGAATGAAGCGGATTGCTTTGCCGCCGCCGCCGAAACAGTATCGGATATGGGATTCGGGTTTATTGATATAAATGCCGGTTGCCCGATGCCAAAGATATACAATAACGGGTCGGGTTCGGCTTTGCTTAATACGCCTAAGTTGCTCGGCAAAATTGTATCCGCGACTGTTAAGGCAAGCGAGATACCCGTCACCGTAAAAATGCGCGTGTCAGAAAACGATAGTATATCAACAGAGGATATTGCGCGTATCTGTGAGTACAACGGGGCGGCGGCGGTTACAATACACGCGCGGACACGCGCACAGTATTACAGCGGTGTCGCCGACCGTGACGTTATAAAACGCGTTGTGGAAGCCGTGGCAATACCCGTAATCGGCAACGGCGACATTGCTTCCATCGACAACGCTCGCATAGTGCGTGAATACACGGGTTGCAACGGGGTAATGCTCGGTAGAGCCGCACTCGGTAATCCGTTCGTGTTTTCGGGTACAGTACCCACGTTTGCGGATATAATAACCGCCGTCAAACGACACACTGACCTTGCCGTCGCCGATAAGGGCGAACGAGTATTCCGCGAACTCCGCGCACACTACGCGCATTATTTTAAGGGATTCACGGGCGCGGCGGAGTTGCGGAAATTAGCAGTATCCGTGGCGGATTATGACGGATTTAACGCACTGCTCGACACGGCGTTGTCGAGGTATGGAAACTAATTTGCGGCAATTGCGGCAATGAGGCAAGTATAACCAAATAAAATTTAATGAAAAAAATATTCCTGATATTATGTTGTATATTGTTTGTCCTCACGGGCTGTGAGCAAACGGACGTAATCGGTATAACAGACGATTCAAGCACGTCCGACACCCCCGATATATTCGGCACGTCCGAAACGGACGACCTCGAACCGAAATATATTGCGGCGGTTGTCCTATCCCCGTTCCTCGCGGAAATAACCGCGGAACTCGGATACGGCGCGTCCGTAATAGGGCGCGGAACGTATGTGACATATCCGCCGATAGTCGCCGACTTACCCGAATATGGGAGTGCCGTCGCGCCGAATATATCCGCGATTATCGGGAGCGGAGCAAATACGCTGATTACGTCGGTTGAGCCGTCGTCGCAGGACAGGATTGCGCTTGGCAAGGCAGGGATAACCTTGCAGTTTATTCCCTATCCGCGCGCAGTGTCGGACTTCGAGAACGCGTATATCACTACCGCAACCGTATTCGACCACCACGACATTGCAAAGGCGAATGCCGAACGCATATTCAAGCCGATAAAGGACATACTCGCGAACACGGGGGCAACGAATATCGGTTCGTTTATATACATCGCGGAAAATGGGAAATGCGCGGGCGCGGACACGTTTGAACACGCGGTGTTGTCGTCTTTCGGGGATAATATATTTGAGGACAAAAAGGGATACGACACCGACCCCGCATTTGACGGTGGGCTGAGTACGGTTATAATGGCATTGCCCGAGGCGGAGCGTGACGAGTTAAAGAAAAGCATACCCGACAATGTACGAGTGATAGTCGCCGACCCGACATTATTTATATCCCCGTCGGAGCGGCTTGCGGAATTTTTGAAAAGGTTATAATCTAATGAAAGACAATACACCGATAAAGAAGATAGCGGACAACCGCGCGGCGTACCACAATTATTTTGTGGAGGAGAAATACGAGGCGGGTATTGAATTGCTGGGCAACGAAGTGAAGTCATTACGCGCGGCGAAGATGAACTTCAAAGACAGTTGGGTACAGATTGAAAATGGGGAAGCGTTCGTGGTGGCAATGCACATATCGCCGTATGACAAGGGTAATATCTGGGCACCCGACCCATTACGCCGCCGCCGATTACTACTCCACAAACGGGAAATAATCAAACTGCAATCGGAGGTATCACGCGCAGGCAAGACATTGATACCGCTATCACTGTACTTCAAGCACGGCAAGGTAAAGATGTCGGTTGGCATTTGCAAGGGCAAGGATTTACACGATAAACGGCGTAGCGCGGCTGAGAAGGACATCAAGCGTGAAATCGACAGGGCAATGAAAACCCGCTAACAGGCAACCTAATATTAAAAATCGGGTGCATTACACCCACAAAAAAAGCGAAGGAAAATAAAAAAACAATGGCTAACAAAGTATACAAATACGGGGATAACGTGGACACGGACGTAATAATCCCTGCGCGGTATCTTAACAGTGCTGACCCGAAGGAATTGGCGAAGCATTGTATGGAGGACATAGACGCGGACTTTTCGGGTACTGTGCAATCTGAGGATATTATTGTTGGTGGGGCGAATTTTGGTTCGGGGAGTTCACGCGAACACGCGCCCCTCTCAATTAAAGCTTCGGGTATCAAATGCGTAATCGCAAAGTCGTTCGCGCGGATATTCTACCGCAATTCAATTAATATCGGCTTACCCATTATGGAATGTCCCGAGGCGGCGGAAAAAATATCCGCGGGCGACAGCATTGTTGTCAACTTCGACACGGGCGTAATCACAAACAATACCAAAAGGGAGTCCTATCAAGCACAGCCATTCCCTATATTTATAAAGAATATAATCGAAAAGGGCGGCTTGCTTAATTCGATAAAGAGTGCATAATTATGAATGTATATGAAGAACTTTACGACACGATATTATCGCGACGGAGCGATAATGCCGAGGGGTCGTACACCAAATATTTATTTGACAAAGGGTTGGACAAGATATTAAAAAAGGTCGGCGAGGAATGCTCGGAAACTATAATCGCGGCGAAAAACTCCGAGCACGGCGCGGATAACACCGAACTGAAAAACGAAATTGCCGACCTCCTCTACCACCTATTTGTCCTGTGCGCCGAACGCGATTTGCCCCTCACCGAAGTAGAGGACGTCCTCGCCGAACGCGCAAAAAAAACAGGCAACCTTAAACAAATGAAAACCGTGGATAAAAACACATAAAACCCTTTTTTGACAATAACATTACCACAACATACAGAAACACACCCACACTTTACCCTCGCCGACCTTGACGGTAACGGCGAAGCGGACATACTTGATGTGTTGTTACTCACGCGTGATATATTAAATAATAAACCTTGATAAAAAATGGATTATAACAATAACGGGTTTGACGGAGGGAATTTTCCTCCTCCGCCCAAGCGCAAAAAGACGGGATACGCGGACAACGCGGGCAACGTGGGCAATTCGGGCAATTCGGGTAACGTGGGCAATTCGGGTAAAACCGAAAAGCCCGTCAGACCCGTGCCGCCGATTAAACCGACCCACCCCGAGCGGCCGCCGCTCCCCGTCAAACCCGTACACCCCGAAAAGCCGAATCCGCCCATTAAACCCGTACACCCTGAAAAGCCGAATCCACCTATAAAACCCGTACATTTGCAAAAGGCCGACACACCGCGCGCGGATATTAAGCCTGTCAAACCGAAACTGCCGCCGCACGATTACGCGGACGGCGATATTACCGAATATCCGCCGCTTCCTCCGCGCAAAAAAACTACGCCGCCGTCACAGAAAAAGAAAAGCCCTGCCCCGTATCTTCAACCGAATATTCCGCCGAACACGGATATAGAGGATTTTTTTGACGCGCCTAAACCGACAACAAACAATACATTGGCGACACCGCCCACGCTTTCAAAATTGCCGAATCCGCCGAAACAACCGAAAAAGGCATTGCCTACCCCACCCGACAGCGAGCCTGTCAAAAAAGTAATTTCCAAACGAAAAGCGGAGCGGTTAAATAAGCCTACTGCTAAACTTGTTAAGCCCGACAAGCCTGAAAAGCCATTACAAAAAGCGCCTTTGACATCGGCACAAAAACGAGAATTACGCCGCAAAAAGGTAGTGTACACGCAAAACGTAAAGAGTATAAAACACTATTTGTGGAAGTTGATAGGGTCACTCGGTTGGGTAGCTCTTGTTGTGGGAATATCAATCGGGGCGGCAATATACACGGTACGCGCCGCGCTCGACTTCACGGGCATATCCCCGAAAGAATACACAACACAGATTACGATACCGCCGCACGCGACAACAAAGGAGATTGCTGGGATATTAAAAACGCACGGGATTATTGACTTGCCGGGGCTTTTCACTTATTATTCTAAGCAGTTCGATTCCGACGGGCAATATCTGAGCGGACAGTTTATAATGTCGTCCACTATGTCATACAGCCGCATAATCTCGACATTGCAAACGGAAACCGACGATGTCGGCGTAGTGAGCATTACGGTTGCCGAGGGAATGGACGCGTTTGACGTGGCGGCAATGTTGGAGGAGAATTATATTTGCCGCGCGGACGATTTCCTGAAAGCAATCAGCAAACTGCCCGGGGATTACGAGTTTGAAAAACGTATCAATGACAAGACTGCCGACCCGTTAAAGTGTATAATATTGGAGGGGTGTTTATTCCCCGACACATACGAATTTTATGTAAGCAACAAGTTAAAACGAAGTCCGACCGCGGACACGACGGAGAACGCGAAGATTGTCGCTGAGAAGATGATACAGAATTTCAACAAGCAGATGACAAAGGTAATGTACAAGAAAATGTACGACAAGGGACTTACGCTTGACAAATTTTTATCACTTGCGTCTATTGTGCAACGCGAGGCGAGCGACAAAGAGAATATGGAAAAAATTGCGGGTGTATTTTTCAATCGTATGAATGACCCTGTAAATTTCCCGAAACTGCAATCGGACGTGACGTATTTTTACGGGGAGGAGATACGGGGGTACTACACGCGGACGGGTGTATCGGCGGCGGAGATTGAAAAAATAATATCGGCGTACGACACCTATGAATGCAATGGACTTCCGCCGGGAGCAGTATGCAACCCGGGATTAGATGCAATGAACGCGGTGTTAAACGCGCAAAAGGTAGAGTTCTACTATTTCGCGGCGAACACGGAAACGGGTGAAGTCCTGTACGCGAAAACCCACGACCAGCACGAGAAGAACTTGCAAAAGATAAAAGAACAGATGGATGCCGCATAGGGGCAAGGGGTTTTCACCTGTGTATTTATCGTGACAAATTTCCCGATTAAGTATATAATTATCGTGTATTGTTATACACGGCAGAACAAATATTACCAAAGGAAAATAAAAAATGGATTACGCCACCCTGTTATCGGAAGTTTCGGCTGACGAAACCGCCGCAAAAGCCGCGAAAACCGCGTATGATATAATATCGGGTACAATAGAGGCGGATTACGCCGCCGCGTTCCCCGTGTACCAAAAGGCTGTGCAGTATTATTACGACAACGACCTCATTACTTGTATTCAATTCTGCCAAAAAGCAATAAATCTGTTCGGGGATAAGGCATTGCTTTCCCTCGACTTTTTCGCATATTGCGCGGTTGCCGCTAAGGACTTAGGGCGCGATGTCGCCGCGTCAATATTCAAAAGTTACCTCGTCGTTTATGATAAGTATAAGCGCGGCGATTTGGAAAATACGCTCGGAGTGTCGTTCCTAACAGAGGATTACGCCGAGCATAAACGCTTGTGCGAAAAACTCGGTCGTTTCGGCGTTGAAGAACCGTGGCAACTCGTTATCGGTATGATTGTTAAGGACGAGGCTAAAAAACAATTAAAACTGTGCCTCGACTCCCTCCAACCTATCCTTAAAGCAACCCGTTCTAAATTGGTAATCACCGATACCGGGAGTACCGATAATACAGTCGAGATTGCAAAGAAATATACCGAATACGTCAACACGTTTGAGTGGATAAATAACTACGCCGCCGCGCGTAACGCTAACCTCGCCTATATCCGTCAGATTGCAAAAGACGAGGGTCACGCCCCCGTATGGTATATGTTCGTGGACGCGGACGAAGTATTCAGCAGTAACGTGTCCGACATTGTAAACTTTTTCACCGACCTCAACAAGAACTATCAATACTCGTTCGGCTCGTACCTCTGGCATAACCTCAACAACTCCATTATGCTGAACGACTACACGATATTCCGCCCCCTCCGTATCGCGCGTTTCGGCGATAATGTAATATTCTCGGGGAAGATACACGAAACATTCGATGTAGTAATCGCCCCCTATGTTTACCTTAACTCGTACGCGAACCACTACGGGTACGTCATAACTGACGAACACGCTTATTGGCAGAAAAACTTCAAGTATGACAGGTTGCTCCGTGAGGAGTTGGCAGAGTTGAAAGAGAATCTGCCGAAGGTAATCGCCGAGGGCGACAAAGAAAAAATTGACCTTGCCAAACTCGCTATGCTCCGCGTGTATGAACACCTGTTACACGCCGAGTTCGCGCATACCGACGATATTAAATCCTTCTATAAAGAGATGTTCGAGGTAATGCGCGAACACCCCGACTTTCACTACTCCTACCCGACACTTGTCGATTTCCAAAAGACAATTATCCGCGCGTCAGGAAATTTCGGTATGTCGCTCGACCTCAAAACAATGTACGAGGAAGCAAACCAATACTATGCCGAATTTGTCGAGCCGAACAATGACCCCCGACAAAAACTCATACACGACTTCAACTCGCTGATGTTCTGGCAATCTGTGGGCGAACCGCAAACCGCATTAAAACATATCAAGGGATACCTGAACGGGTTTAAGACTGTCGTCCGCGAGAAAAAGTCGGATTTCAATTTCATTGAATCGTTCTCAACAATACGCGCAAATAAAGAGGAAGCATATACTAACGTACGCCGTGATTTGACAGCATACCTCGGTTACACCGACAACGCGGAGGAAGCAGTGGACACCTACCGCAAAATATTCGTGGACACGGACAATGTTGACAAAATGAAAAAGGCAATCGAACAGATAGCGGACATAACCCACTACACAGGTAACTACTCGTTCGCCGAAAAATGCCTTGACCTTATTCCGCAACTCGACAAGACTGAGAACGCCCTCGATGTACTCGAATTTCAGTTGTCGGAACAGTTACGCAAGAACCCCGACAATTTCCTTGAAAAATTCGGGCTTGAACGCAAGGGTGAAGCACTATTCTACAAATACGTTGATGTACTGCGCGGCGGCAAATACGAGGATATAATCTCGTTCCTCGATAACGTCACATCGCTTGCCAAAGCCGAAAACTACTCCGATATATTCTACGCGGCACTGAGAAGCGGCAAGCCGTTCCTCGACAAAATACCGAAAAGCCTCGACAAAAACGACATCTACGCACTCGCTATTAAAATATCCGAATACCGTTCCGACTTCCCCGAACTCGTTGAACAATATATCAACCCCGAGGAACTCGCAACACTCCCCGAACTTGGATACGCGGCGGAATTTCTGTTCGCGGCGGCTATCGCGGCGGCGAACCGCACCCCGTCCGATACAAATACCGAACTGTACAAAAACCTGTTCGGCAAATACGCGGCAAGCACGGCGTATTTCGCGGAGAACGCATACTCGGAAACGGCACTGTCCGATATAACCGCACTGATACCGCGTGAACGGCTCGGCATACTCGCGGAATTGTATTATACCGCCGAAAACGAGGGCGACAAAGCCGAATACAAAACGGAGATTACCGAAGTCGCAAAATATTTCCCGCTCAACGAACTGCGTGAAAAACTCACCGTAATAACAACCGCAATTTAATACAAAGGAGGTACGGAAAAATTATAAAGAACCTTTATGCTAAGATACGGGAGTCGCTGTCGTCCTCGCTCCCCGTAATACTGATTGTCTTGATACTGTCCGTCACAATTGCGCCTTTCTCCCCTGAGATGATGTGTGCGTTTCTGCTCGGGTCATTATTCCTGATAGTGGGTATCGGGTTATTCACGCTCGGCGTGGATTCTTCAATGGTGTTCGTGGGTGAAAAAATCGGCTCGGAGATTACGAGAACGCGGAAAATACCGTTGATTGCATTTTCGTGTTTCTTGATTGGTACGATTGTTACAATAGCCGAACCTGATTTGCGCGTACTCGCCGAACAAGTCGGGGCAGTCCCCGATATGGTACTGATACTCGCGGTTGCGGTTGGTGTCGGATTGTTTTTGCTTACGGCGTTTTTGCGTATATTATTTCAGATACCTATGCGATTACTGTTGTTGATACTCTACCTCGGAGCATTCGCGTTGGCACTTTCACCGCTTATCCCCGACGACTTTATCCCAATGGCATTCGACAGCGGCGGTGTAACAACAGGCCCGATTACCGTGCCGTTTATACTTGCGCTCGGTATCGGTCTTGCATCAATGCGCGGCGATAAAACATCACAGGAAGATACATTCGGGTTGGTTGCGTTATCGTCGATAGGTCCGATACTTACCGTGCTTTTGCTCGGTGTAATATACGGCGGTGGCGATGCGGCACTCGACCTCGGTGAGGAAGCGGAAGTTGTCGCGGGACTTAATACCAAAGGGGTGTTTAACGGGTTTGTAAGCGCGTTGCCCGAGTATGTAGTTGAAGTTGCGTCCGCGCTTATACCGATACTTGTAATATGTTTGGTATATAATTTCTTTTTGCTGAAAATAAATCCGCGCAAAATGAAACAAGTGTTCGCGGGTTTCGGCATAACATTCATAGGGTTGATATTATTCCTGACAGGCGTGAATGTAGGCTTTATGCCCGTAGCGGATATTATCGGGGAGAGCCTCGGGGGAAGCCCCGAAAATAAATGGTTCTTGATACCGCTCGGCGCGTTCCTCGGGTACTTCATTGTCGAGGCTGAACCCGCCGTACACGTCCTCAAAAAGCAAGTAAATGAAGTAACCTCAGGGAGCATATCTGAGGGTGCAATCGGCACCGCGTTATCTATCGGAGTATCGTTATCGGTTGCGCTTGCAATGGTGCGTGTAATCACGGGTATATCAATATTTTGGTTCTTGATACCCGGCTATGCGTTCGCGCTGATAGTAATGTTCTTTGTACCGCCGTTATACACATCGGTTGCGTTCGACAGCGGCGGAGTCGCTTCGGGACCGATGACTGCGACATTCCTTTTACCGCTTGCACTCGGCGCGTGCAAGGGGTTAGGCGGGAACGCGGCGTTGGACGCGTTTGGTATAGTATCATTCGTTGCGATGACACCACTGATAGCAATACAGTTATTAGGCTTGGTATCAACCAAAAAGGCATCTGCTACGCTGAAATACTCTATTGAGGACTTGGACACGATAATATCCGTATAACAAAAGTAATGTGTAGGGTTGTATTATACTGCAACCCTACACATCTCCCCCAAATATATTCTACATACCCATACCCCTAACCAAAACTAATATGACCATACAATATCAAAACCGTAATATCACGTTTGTTACCGCGAAATCCGCCGGGTTTTGCGGCGGTGTGTTACGCGCTGTGGAAACGGTGCGTGGGTTGTGCGCGAATGTTGCGAGTGGTGGGAAACGCCCGTATATTATCGGGCGGATTGTCCATAATAATAATGTGTGCGCCGAACTCGAACGGCTCGGTGCGGTTACGGTCGAGTCGCCTGACGAAATACCCGACGACGGAATAGCCGTAATACGCTCCCACGGTGAGCCGCTCGAAACGTACGCCGAATTAAATCGGCGCGGTCTAAAATATGTCGACCTCACTTGCCCCAATGTAAAACATATCCACGATATTGTTGCCCGCGAAACCGCCCTCGGTAATAAACTAATCTACATCGGCGACCCCGACCACCCCGAAAGCAAGGGTATATTGTCCCGTGTCAAAAATGAAAACTTCGCTTGCGCAGTAAATTCCCCGGACGAGTTTGCGGAGTTCTTACGCCGCGAATATGGCAAAATACACAATAAAAACCATTTTTTGGTACTACAAACCACCTCGGAATTTGTCAATTCTCACAAGTTTATTTCTCTGACAAAAAGATTGTTGACAGAATTAACAAACAACAGTATAATAAATAACGTGTCAAGTATTCAAGTATACAACACGGTATGCAGAGCAAGTGTCATTCGTCGAGAAGATGTCGAAAAAAATGTCCCGTTGTTCGATTGCGCGGTAGTTTTCGGTGATAAGCACAGCAGTAATTCTGTTAAGTTATACGATACTGCAAAAAAGTATTCGGGAGCGCATTATGGGGCTGTGTGCGTTGGCGTATGCTTTTCGGATACAAATGATTGCGGCGCGGCAGCGGATTTTATTGCCGACGTCTGCAATAAAAAAAACAAAAAAAACAAAGATGTCAGTGTCTTTGTGACGGCGGGTGCATCCGTTCCTGCCGAATATGTTAAAAGAGGTGTTTCCGTAATGGCAAAAAAGATTAGGAATTACGATATAGACGAGCCGACTCAGATTACTGAGCGGACTGACGAAGATAGATATTTTGCGGAGTATATCAAGAGTAACCTTGATACCGCAAAGAAAATAAGGGTCGGCAGTACCGCGACGGGGAAAGTAATTCAAATCACCGATACGGAGATATTTATCGACATCAAGGGGGTAAAACAAACCGCGTACATTTCATCAGCGGATTACGGGTTGTTTGAGGAAACTCCGCCCGAATACGGCGATATTGTTGAATGTTCGGTAATGTCCGTGGACGAGCGTATCGGCGAGATACGTCTGTCGCGCCGTCAATTTGAAAATACCCCGGGTATGCGGAAAATTTACGATGCGTTTGAAAACGGTACACCCGTTACGGGTAATGTTTTCCGCGCTCAGCAGAGTGGTATTTATGCCTCCGTTGAAGGTGCGCGTGTGTTCATTCCCCCCGCGTATATCGGTCAGCCATTCGGCAAGCCCGTTGAGGAACTTAACAAAACCGACATTACCTTTAAGATTATCAACCCCTACGACAAGGGGCGCGTTATCGCCGCTATCAAAGAACCCGACAAAAATACATTCGACAAGGAACAAACCGCTAAGCGCAACCGCGAACGCCGCGCACAAGCGGCTAACTTCTGGGAAAAAGCCGAACCCGGTCAGTATTATGACGGGACTGTCCGCAACCTCGCCCCGTATGGCGCATTCGTTGACCTCGGCGTAATCGATGGGTTGCTCCATATATCCGAACTGTCGTGGAATCGTGTGTCGAACCCCGAAGATGTTATCAAGCCCGGCGAAACCATACGCGTGTATATCAAATCCCTCGACGAGGCGAACCGCCGCGTATCCCTCGGATACCGCGACCCCGCCGCTAACCCGTGGATTGCATTTGCCGCGAAGCACGTTCCTGGCGACATCGTTGAAGGTGTAATATCGAGTATTAAAACGTATGGCGCATTCCTCCGCATTGACGATGAGGAGATTGACGCGCTTATCCACACCGCCGAAATATCTGACGAATTAGCCGCGAATGTATTCTCCGCCGTCAAAGTCGGAGACCGCGTAAAGGCTAAGATAATCGAAATTAACCCCGACAAACAGCGTATCAACCTCACAATGCGCGGCTTGAACGGAACACTGCCCGTCACGCCCGACCCCACGACTGAATAATTTACCGAAAGTCTAACAAACAAGTAAAGCCCTCGGGAAAGTTTAAACCC
>JAISLG010000073.1 GCA_031260615.1 Oscillospiraceae bacterium
ATACCTATCGGGTTACCCAAACCCGATATTGTGTATGACAAGGACGGGGTAATACTCGTCAACAAACCGCGCGGATTACTTACACAGGGAAACCCCGACAGTTTGGAACTACGCGTGCAAGGGGAGTTTCCAACCGCAATGCCGGCGAATCGTATCGACAGGAATACGGGCGGTATCGTGATATTCTGCCGTGACGGGAAAACACTTGCCCGTATCGGCGAGGAGATAAAAGACCACCGTATCAAAAAATCGTACTTGTTGCTACTCCAAAATAACCCCGAACAACCGACACAGCAGTTAGAACAGGCGCATATCTGGAAAGACGAAAGACAAGCGAAGAGTTATGTTTACCCGACCGAAAAGAAAGGCACAAAACCAATCGGAATGTACTGGCGAACCCTCGGCAAATTGGGGGAAAAGTCGGAATACACCCTTGCGGAAGCGGAATTACTCACGGGGCGCACGCACCAAATACGCGCGCATTTTGCATATCTCGGGTATCCGCTTGTTGGCGAGGGGAAATACGCGAAACTGAAAGCGAAATCGGTTGGGCAAGCATTATTAAGTTACAAGACAGTGCTTGCGGATAATACGGAGGTTGCCCTTGACGGCGAACGAATCACAGAGTTTTTTACCGCGTATACGAACGGACGTATCGACCCTGAAACAATTACGGCAATGCTTGGCGGTTGATACTGTTGAGTATGTATACGCGGATTTAAGTGTCGTCGAGGAATACGAGGGCGCGTACCGCAAATCACAGGCAACCGCCGACAAATACGCGGCAAAAAGCGCGGAGGAATATCTCGCGTACCGTCCGCGCATAATAGTGAAACCGCCGTTATTCACAGGCGGTCAGACAGGGAGTGTATTACTCGAACGGTTGCGGCGGTTATCGGATTACACTGGGTGCGCGGACTTAGCGGAGCATATTATATTGTTACGCGAGAGTGGGTTCGCTCGGATAGTGGGCGGAGCGCGGCTTAACGTGACGAATACAAGCGCGGCGCGGCACTATGCGGAAAGTGGATTGTCGGATTTAATTACATCGCCCGAACTGAATAGCAAAGCGCGGTTAAAAAGCGCGATACCCCTCGGATTTATCGGGTACGGGTATTTGCCGCTGTTATCGCTTTGCGGAGTGAATGATAGTAGTACGGACAAATACACCGACAGCAAGGGGGTTACATTCCGCGCAAAACACAACGAAAATTACACGGAGGTGTTAAACTCCGTGCCAATGATATTGTCCGATAAACTCGGCAGTTTTAAGGGATACACATTCACCGTGCTTGCCTTCGCCCCGTTTGAAACGGATATTAAACGGGTGTTGGGGGACTACACGAGAAGTGCCGCGCCAACGGGGCGGTTTACACGGGGATTGTATTTTAAGAGGGTGAGTTAGTGGCAACAGCGGTTGGAGTTGGAGTTGCGGAATTAGCCGCGCGAGCCGCGCGCTTTGCCATTAAATCTTTGTATATCTCTTTCCAGTGAACATTTGCGTATTCTGGTGTCATATACGGGTTTAACTCATTGTGCGTAATTTTGTCAATCGCGATAATAACCTCGGGGAGCGGGTAGGTAAACAGTACCCCTTCCTCACGGGAAAATACCTCGGCGATTACATCAATGGGTTTGTCGTTGTCAACTGCTTCGTTGACAGTTGTGTTGTTCATAGTACAAGTACCTCTGTTAGTTATGCCTTGATGTACCTTGGCATATATATCCAGTTGTAGCGTAAACATACCATTAAAATTATCTCGCCTCGGCTCGGAAAACGTCAATGTGCAGTCGTCAAAACAAAGGTTTGCTGGCATAACAATATCCTGCCTGAGTATATGAAGTTTAGTGAGAAAAAGTCCACCCATACACGGAATAGTACAGCGCAATTATACAGCGAATGTACAATTAAACAGCAAAAGTAATGGACGATATGGACATTCTATCATTATTGAGGGTAGTTGTCAATAACTTTTTCAACTTTTTACTAAAATACCCCTTGACAAACGCAATCAGACAAGTTAAAATAACAACACTGTCTTTTTTAGGAAACGGCTATCTTTTTATGGCGGCATAGTTCAGTTGGTTAGAACACTCGGTTCATACCCGGGATGTCGTTGGTTCGAGTCCAATTGCCGCTACCAGTTTCGTCAGAAAGTAATGGTGTCGGCGGTCGGCGGTTATGGCAAAGGCAAATATATTCTAAACAATAACGCGGACGCCAAGGCTTTCTTTTGGTTATTTGCTTTATTTTCCCATAACAAGGGGGTTCCCCTTGTATTATTAAGGCCCGTTAGTCAAGCGGTTAAGACGCTGCCCTTTCACGGCGGAAACACGAGTTCGATTCTCGTACGGGTCACCATTTTTGGCTTTGTTGCGCCCATAGTGCGGCGCATTTTGAAACGGAGGTGAATTGATATGGCAAAATGCGGATTTTGCGGCAAAGGTGTTACATTCGGGATACAGGTTTCCCACTCCCATCGCCGTACCAACCGTACGTTCAAACCCAATGTACAGCGCGTTAAAGCATACATTGACGGCACTCCCACTCGCGTTTATGCTTGCACCCGTTGCTTGCGCGACGGCAAGGTTCAGCGTACTAAGCCCGCTACGGCAAGCGCAAGTTAAGATATTATTAAGGTATTTCAAAATGAGAAAAGATATTCACCCCAAGTACACCGCGACTACTATCAAGTGCGCTTGCGGTAACGTCATTGAAACGTCGTCCACGAGAGAGAATATTCGCGTGGAGATTTGTTCCGCTTGCCACCCGTTTTTCACGGGCAAGCAGAAACTCGTCGACAGTGGCGGACGTGTTGCTAAGTTTAAGAATAAATTTAACTTGAACTGACGTGTCAAGACCGTCACGGAAACCCACTGATACACTCGGCTTTGTTTCCGAACGCTTATGTATTGAGCGTTCGGAATTTTTCGCTTGCCTACGCCGCTGTGCGAATATTGACGAATACAAAGACTTCCTCAAAGCTGTACGCGCGGCATACCCGAAAGCACGGCACTACCCGTCGGCGCGCCTGTTCGACGACGACGGTGCAATATCCGCCGGGAGTACCGACGACGGCGAACCGTCAGGCACTGCTGGTCGACAGATACTCGCCGTATTAACACGGCATTGCCTGTCGAACACGGCTATTATAGTTGCGCGATACTTCGGGGGTAAGAAACTCGGTGCAGGTGGGCTTACACGCGCATACGCCAACGCGGCTGATATGGTTGCAAAGGCATACACGGAGGGCAACTAATTTGCCGTTATCATAAATGTGTCGTGTAGGGCGCGATGTCCACATCGCGCCGACCACCCACATTGTGTCGTTACCCACATTGTGTCGAATACGATATGTATCGGCTTAATCACAGTTAAATTACAAAGATATGGTTTATTGATGAAGGATAAAGTCACCCTTTACGGGTTTAACAACCTCACCAAGTCGTTGTCATTCAACATTTATGATGTCTGTTACGCGAAAACCGAGCGTGAACAGCGCGATTATATCGCATATATAGACGAGCAATACAATTCCGAGCGGTTGACGCAGATATTGCTGAAAGTATCGGAGATGATAGGGGCGAAGGTACTGAACGTGTCCAAAGCGGATTACGAACCGCAGGGCGCGTCCGTAACAATGCTGATTGCCGAGGAATCAATGGTCAAGAATCTGTCGGAATTCGAGAACGACCCGAATAATTGTGTAGTGGCACACCTTGACAAATCACACGTTACGGTGCATACCTACCCCGAATATCACCCTGAAACGTCACTTGCGACATTTCGGGTGGATATTGATGTCACAACTTGCGGTGAGATTACGCCGCTGTCGGTACTCGATTATTTAATCGGGAGTTTTGACAGCGATATAATCACAATGGACTACCGTGTACGCGGCTTTACACGCGATGTTACGGGCAAAAAGGTATTTATCGACCACAAGATAGCGAGCATACAAGACTATATCGACGACGGCATTTTGAAGCATTACGACGCGGCGGACGTGAATATATATCAGTCGAATATATTCCACACGAAAATGCTGATTAAAGAGGTGAATTTACAGAACTACCTGTTCAACACGGACGTGTACGAAGTGCCGCCAAAATTACGCTTGGAGATTACGCATAACTTGCGACGAGAGATGATTGAGATGTACTCAGGTTGCAATGTGTTTGAGTAAGCGGCACGTTTCGTCAACTTGTCACTATTTAATTTCCGCCCCCCCCCATAAGGGGGCTATTTTTGTTATGCGCGGCAACCCTCGACTACTTCATTTTTCCGCGTTTTTGCCGATATATATTAGTACAGAAAAAATAAATTTATCGGGTTGGCATATCAAACCTTGCCAAGACTATACGCCCTACATACACTACTTGACAAAAAATATAGAATAAAAAGTGGAATAATCCTATGTCCGTAGCCGTATCCCTCTCTAACGTACGCCTCGACCACAAAAATTGTGTCGGGTGTAACAACTGTATTCGTTTCTGTCCCGAAAAGCGGGTTAATCTATCTGTTGCCGATGAACAAGGGAATACCCTTATCGACCTCCGCCCCGAATATTGTATCGACTGCGGTACTTGTATCAAGCATTGCCATAAACGCGCGCGGTACTTCCTTGACGATACCGAGGCGTTTATGAACGACTTCCTGAGCGGCAAAAAAATATCAATCATCTTCGCCCCCGCGTTCAAAACAAACTACCCTAAATGGAAAAACATACTCGGTTGGTTTAAGCACCCCACTCTCGGGCAAAATGCAGTCAACCAAATATACGATACATCTTTCGGAGCGGAAATCACTACTTGGGCGTACCTCAAATTTATTACGGCAAGCGGTAAAGGCGGTTGGATATCCCAACCTTGCCCTGTTGTTGTGAATATGATTGAGAAATATTACCCAAACTTAGTGCATAACCTTGTCCCGATACACTCACCAATGCACTGCGCGGCGGTGTATATGCAGAAATACAAAAACATACAAGACAATCTCGCGTTCTTATCCCCGTGTATCGCGAAACGCGACGAGATACGCGAGCGCAACATAATGAAGTATAATGTGACATACAAGACCCTAATGGAGTGGTTTCAAAAGCACGATATTGACCCTGAGCAATCCCCTGAGGCTGAACCCGACAATATCGCGCCGCAACTCGGCAGTTTCTTCCCTATTGCGGGCGGACTCCGCGAGAATG
>JAISLG010000086.1 GCA_031260615.1 Oscillospiraceae bacterium
ATAGTGCGGTATCTGAGGGAACGGCTGACGGCTTTGCTTGTTTTTTTGTTGTTATTATCCATTATGAATACCTCCTTGCGCTGAGGCGTTGAATCGTGAGGAACAGGAACACGAATATAATAGATGCGAAGTACAGCAAGGTAGATATGTGGATAATTCCGAAAGAAATATCCGAGAACCGTTCATAGACGGATATTTTCTGCATAAAGGTTTTAAGCCACCCCCAAGGAGCGTAACCCGCGAAGTTTGAAATCATAAACAAGAAGAAATTCACAAAGAAACTGATAACCGCCGCAATCATCTGACTTTCGGTAAGCGCGGACACGAATAGCCCGGTAGCGATAAACAATCCGCCGATAAGCGACAACCCGAGGAAGTTACCCGTAACGGTACTCCAAGCGACTGACACATTCGGGATAAGTTCGAGCGCAACGGCATAAATGAGCGATATTGATATAGAGATGAGGAACACAATAAATGCCGCGAGGAACTTAGCGATTACGAGTCCCGTCAAACTTACGGGGGAGGTGAGGAGCAACTGGTCTGTTTTCTGTTTTTGTTCCTCGGAGAGTAAGCGCATCGTGAGGAACGGTGTAAACACGAATTGCACGATAACGAGGACGAGGAACACGCCTGTTAAATCCGCCGAGCCACTCGACACGGACACCATAAAACTGCTTGATGCCACGAAAAAGCACAGTGCAATATACACATATCCGAGGGGGGACGTAAAGTAGGTAAATATTTCACGTTTGAGAATAGCCGTCATTATTCGTCGTCCTCCTTATTATTATTATTATTATTATTATCGGTATTATCTTCGTACTCGCCGTCATTTTTCTTAACGGTGAACCCCGAAAATTTATTGTTCAATATGTCGTCGCCCGTGAGTTCGTCGTCGGTAATTTCGTCGGGGTCAATGTCAACGGTGGGGACATTATCAGTGTCATCGTCCTCGTCGTCTTCGTTATTAGCATCTGCGCCGTGGTGGTCTGCCTCAGCGGTAATCTTGATAAATATTTCTTCGAGTGTTGGCTCTTCGGCGCGCATTTGAAGTATCGGTATATTATGCGCGGACAACGCACCGAATATAGCGCGGCGGTTATCCGTTCCGTCCGCAGATTTAATATCGAATTCGGTTTCGTTTTGCGCGTATGCTTTGTCGGGGGAGGCAACGTTAATTACATTTGGGAGTTTCGAGAGTATTTTTTTAATCTCGTAATTTTTCTTACCCGAGGGGTCGATGAGAAGGTGGGTTTTGGAGAGGTCGGCGAATTTCCCCGCAAGTTCATTTGTCTTGGCGTCGGCAATAATGCGCCCGTTATTTATAATGATAACGCGGTCGCAAGTAGCTTGTACCTCGGAGAGGATATGGGAGGAGAATATAACGGAGTGGTAATTCCCGAGCCGTTTAATAAGGGAGCGAATCTCGATAATTTGTTGTGGGTCAAGCCCGACGGTAGGCTCATCGAGTATCATTGTTTTGGGGTTGCCGATTAACGCCCCGGCAAGCCCGACGCGTTGTCTGAACCCTTTGGACATGTTGCGAATAACGCGGTCACGGACACGCGTTATCTTTACGAGGTCACAAATCTCGCCGATATGTTTGTCCCGTTTTAACTTGGAATGTTTGAGCCCGTGAATGAATTTAAGGTATTCGTTGACGGTCATTTCGAGATACAGCGGGGGTTGCTCGGGCAAGTACCCGATATTTTTTTTGGCTTTAATGGGGTCCTCTAAAACGTCAATGCCGTTAATACGCGCACGCCCACTGGTACAAGAAATGTACCCCGTAAGCATATTCATAGTGGTGGACTTCCCCGCACCATTGTGCCCGAGGAAGCCAAGTATCTCCCCCTCGTTAGCGGTGAAACTTATGTCGTCTACCGCTTTTTTCGCGCCGTAGTGTTTTGAGAGCCTTTCGACTTCTATCATAGCCTTCCTTTTATTATATAGTATTTTAATGGCTTATTTTAATTTTTTGGTATATACAATGCCCTGTTATCCGCTTCCGCAACCTACCCGTGTATCGCCGCCCTCAACTCCGCCTCCGTAACAATCCCTTGTCTTAACACACTGATATTATCCCCGTCTATCCGCACTATTGTACTTGGCGTGCCGTGGAGCGCACCCCCGTCTATTATAACGGGTATTCGCGTATTAAAGATATTATACACGTCTGTTGCCGATTTTGTATCGGGTTGTCCCGACAAATTCGCGGAGGTTACGGCGAGCGGAAACGGGCAATGCGCGGCGAGTGCGGCGAATATCGGGGAGTAGGGTACACGGATACCGACAGTTCCGCCTTGCTTATCGGGCAATATCAGTGTAAGCGCACCCGGGAGGAACTTGGTAATAATTACCTGCGCGGTATCGTTGACGATTGCGAGGTCGGGTATCTTATCGGTACTCGCGAGATGTATTGTGAACGGCTTGTCGAAACCGCGCCCTTTAAGCGCGTACAGTGCGGATTTAGCAGTGGGATTGTCGGCGTTCACGGCGAGTCCGTAAACGGTTTCGGTGGGTACGGCAATAATACCGCCGTTTGCGAGAATATCGCGTGCCGTGCCGAACGGAGTATCGGACGGGGGGAGAATTAGTGTTGTCATATCTCAGAAATCACCTTAACGAACTCGTCCGCGTTTTCAAACTCACCATACACGGAGGCAAAGCGGATATAGGCGACAATATCGAGTTGTTTCAGTCGTTTCAGGGTTTTCTCACCTATTAGTTCAGACGGAACTTCGCGGAGCATAAGGTTCTTAAACTCGGCGCAAATATCCGTAGCAATCTCCTCCGCCTGTTCGAGCGACACGGGTCTTTTGGCACAGGCACGCATAATACGGTCGGAGAGTTTGGCAATGTCATATGGTTCACGCGCACCATTTTTCTTAACGACAAGGACAGGAGTATCCTCCATAACCTCATACGTTGTCCACCGCGCGCCACACACTTCACATTGTCGCCGCCGCCGAATACTGTCGGGCGTGTGGCGCGAGTCAAGAACCTTGGACAGGTCACTTCCGCATCGTTTACAATTCATTTGACGTTAATTATACTTGCAAATTTACAAGATTGCAAGAAAATTGCAAGAGATTGTAAACTTTCACACGATTTTCATTTTAACATAAATTTTTCACAAAGGGAATATGCAACCGCTCATATTATCATTGCATACGCAAAGTTCACACAATTTTCATTTTACAGCCCGTCCATTTTGTGGTAATATAGTGGTATGAAAAAAATGAGATACTTAGCCGTGCTGTTATCAGCGGCGGCAGTGATAAACCTAACCGCGAACTACAACATCAAACCAATACCCGTATCGGCGCGCGATTACGAGGCAGAGATAGCCGCGCTTGAAAAGAAAGCCGAGGCATTAAAGAAAAAGAATGCCGAACGCGAAAAGCAGATTAAATCAGCGGAGTACAGTGCCGCGAGTGCCGCCGAGCAGAAAAAAATAGCACAAATTGCCGTAGCGGGGGTCAAAGACGAAGTTGACGCAAAAAACGAACTCATCAACCTCAAACTCGATGCAATCGACCAAAAGGAGATTGCAATCGACCAAAAGGAAGCCGATATTGCTATCAAAGAAGCCGACATTGCGCGCAAAGACGCGGATATGGAAATCAAGCAGAAGCAAATAGACGAGTTGCAAGCCGACAACGACGAGAAGTTAATGTTGTTCGGGGACATTTTGCGCGGCTTGTATATGAACGGTGGGGGCACGGAGGGCGATGTACTCGCAGGCGACAGGGATTACTATGACATACTGATACAGTCGAAGATAACCGACAATGTAGCGGACATTAGTTACGAGTATATGACGGCGTTACTCGACGATATAGCGGACGAACAGGACAGACTCGGCGTACTTAACATTGAAAAGGCGGGGCTTGAACACGACAAGGAGATATTCCTTACGGAGAAAGCGACACTTGAAAGCGACAAGGAGTTACTCGAAAAGGCACTAAACGAACTTGAAACGGAAAAAGCGGAACTCGACAAGGAGTTACTCGCAACGCAGGCAACGTATCGGTCGTACATAAAGGAGTACGACAAACTTATGTCGCAGATAAACAATCTCGAAGATGAAATCGGCGAATCCGATGAAGAAATGGCGAAGTTCTCGAAACAAATCGAGAAGTTAATCAAGCAGCAACAGGAGGCTGCGAAGGCCGCGTCACAAAACGGTGGCGCAACATACAAGGATTATACGGGCACGGGATTCACTTGGCCCTTGGAGGCGAAATTCCACAAGATATACACATATTTTGGGTATGACGCTTGGCGGAAAGGGCAGCACAATGGGATAGATGTCGGTGACGCGGGCATTGCGGGGAGCAACATATACGCGGCGCAAGAGGGTACTGTTCTGACGGCATACAATGACGGTGGCTATCACGGTGGGTACGGGAACTATGTAGTAATCGACCACGGCGGCGGAATATCGACACTGTACGCGCACACGCAGACGGGCAAAGTAACGGTTAAGGTTGGCGACCACGTTTCCAAGGGGCAAAAGATTGCTCAGGTAGGCAAGACGGGTCACGCAACGGGTAACCACTTGCACTTCGAGGTGCGTATCAGCGGCAAGCCTGTGAACCCGTTTAATTACAAGTACCAAAATTCAAATTACTACGGGTAAGGCAAGGGGGCAAGGGGGCAAGAGGCAAGAGGCAAGAGGCAAGAGGCAAGAGGGCAACCAAGCGTTACACCAAACCATATTACACGGGTTTATCATAAATATCGGGTGGCATTCTGTCACCCGATATTTATGATATGTATGATTTACATATGACGGTTATATCTCACTGTCTGAAATGCCGTCCCGTCAACATAACCAAAAAACCCTTTTTACTCGCTCCTAAAATTGTGGAATTATACAAAACCGCCCCCTCGGTATTGACATTTATATGAAAGCGTATACAATGCATACTAAACATATATGAATTTACTGATTTGTGAAAAAAATCAAGGTTCAAAAACCAACAATACTGAACAGGAGAATGCTCGTATGAAACTTGTCGCCGCTTGCTGTGTTTGCTGTATTTGTCCGCGAGTAGCCGTTTCGGTTTGCTCCGTTTAGTGTTTTGTGTATTTACTGCGTATTCTGAAATAGTCGTCTGAATACTCAGGCGGCTTTTATTTTTTGAAAATTACTAATTGATAGGAACAAATAATAGTATGGCGTTACGGCAAATTGCTATTTATGGAAAAGGCGGTATCGGGAAATCCACTACTACGCAAAACCTAACCGCCGCACTCGCTGAAAAAGGTCGGAAAGTATTAGTTGTCGGGTGCGACCCGAAAGCAGACAGTACGCGCTTACTCCTCGGCGGTCTTGCCCAAAAAACAGTGCTGGATACACTCCGCGATGAGGGAGAGGATATTGAACTCGACGATATTAGGAAAACAGGTTTCGGGAATACAGATTGCGTTGAAAGCGGCGGTCCGGAACCGGGTGTCGGTTGCGCAGGGCGCGGTATAATCACTTCAATTGGCTTGCTCGAAACACTTGGAGCATACACAGACGACCTTGATTATGTATTCTATGATGTCCTCGGCGATGTCGTTTGCGGCGGTTTCGCAATGCCAATCCGTGAAGGTAAAGCAAAGGAAATTTATATCGTTGCAAGCGGCGAAATGATGTCGCTCTACGCCGCAAATAATATCTCAAAAGGTGTGGCAAGATACGCAAATTCGGGCGGTGTTCGGCTCGGCGGCATAATATGCAATAGCCGTAACGTCGACCGCGAACTCGAATTACTCCGCGCGTTCGCCGAAGAACTCGGCACTAAACTCGTACATTTTGTCCCACGCGATAATATCGTTCAACACGCGGAAATACGCCGCAAAACGGTAATTGAATACAAGTCCGATGCCAAACAGGCGGACGAATACCGCGCCCTCGCAACCGCAGTCGAGGAAAATGACTTGTTCGTTATCCCAAAACCAATGACGAATGACAGGCTCGAAGAAATACTACTCGAATACGGGCTTATGGATATTCCCGATGACTATGTGATTTGACAGGTCGGAACATTACTCTTTACCGCAAAAACGCGGAGCATTTTTTAGTGGTGTTGCGGTATAACAGAGGTACTTAATGAGCAAAGTTAATCTTGACTTGCCGCAGGTAGCGGTGCGTGAAAGGCGGCTCGGTTCACTCACGGGCTACCAAGGCACTGCCGCCGACCTCGTAACGGCTTGCGGCGGTTGCGGCGGCAAAATGAAAGATGCCGCGCGCAGTTTCTCGCAGTGTTTGGGCTGTTCGACGTCGCAGGCGGCGTGTACATCTATTCTAATCAACGATGCCGCGTTACTAAGCCACGGTCCTGTCGGTTGCTCCGTATGCCTCCACGGGTTTAATTTCACATACTTCGCCGATGCGGCATCGCACGGCGTGTCAGAACCGAAACAACGCCGTATATTCTCCACCAACCTCACCGAAAAAGACGCAATTTACGGTGGTATGGTTAAACTCGAACAGGGTATCAAAGACGTGTACGAACGTGTCCACCCATCGGCTATTTTCGTGACGACCACCTGTGCATCGGGTATTATCGGAGATGACGTGGAAAGCGTTACCAACCGCGTATCGGACGAAATCGGGATACCCGTTGTCGCAATATTCTGTGAGGGTTTCCGCTCGAAGATATGGACGTCTGGTTTCGATTCGGGGTACCACGGGATAGCGCGGAAACTTATTCACCCGCCCCGTGAGGGCAAACGCGAAGAACGCAAAATAATCAATGTCATAAACTTCTGGGGTTCGGACATATTCGGGGAATGGTTTGAACATTTTGGGTACAAGCCGAATTACCTCACACCGTTCACGAACATTGACGACTTAAAATACGCGTCGGAAGCAGTGGCAACCGTACAGGCTTGCGCAACCCTCGGGAGTTACCTCGGCGCGGCATTGGAACAAAAATTCGGCGTGAAAGAGATAACGACAAGCCCTCCTTACGGTATCGCGCAAACCGACCGTTGGTTCAGGGAACTCGGACAGTTGTTAGGGCAACCCGAAGTCGCCGAAAAACTAATCGCCGAAAAGCGCGATAAATACCTCCCCCGTATCAAGGAACTGCGTGAAAAATTGTCGGGTATCCGCGGCTATGTAACCGCAGGCGCGTCACACGGACATTCAATGCTCGCCCTGATGAAAGAACTCGGTATCGAAACGGTGGGCGGAGCAATATTCCACCACGACCCGATATACGATAACGGAAGGGTCGAAAGCGATACACTCGCGCATACAGTGAATGATTACGGGGATATACCGAATCTTAATATATGCAACAAGCAAGAATTTGAACTCGTCAATACCCTGTATCGGCTTAAACCCGACTTCCTTATTGCGCGGCACGGCGGTATGACATTATGGGGCGCGAAACTCGGTATTCCGTCCTTGCTTATCGGCGACGAGCATTTCGGTATGGGATATGAGGGACTCGTCCGTTACGGCGAAGCGATTCTCGAAACAATCGAGAATGACGAGTTTGTC
>JAISLG010000095.1 GCA_031260615.1 Oscillospiraceae bacterium
CGATAAAAATACTTATATGTATGCCGCGTTCGCCATCGGTGTATTTCTCGTTTGGAAATTGCTGTACGCTAAACCGTCCGCGAAACGCCAACGGGAACTCCTCAAACAAAAAAATGGGCAACTCGAATCCTCCCTCGAAAACGCGCGGTTTATGACCGAAAAAGAAAAGGATAACAACTTCCCCTCGACCGACTACAAATCCCTCCGTACCCTCAAAAAAGACGGAATCTGCGTTGGCGCGGAGATGAAGGGCGGTTCGATGAAATGCTATATTGCTCCGCCAATGCACGGACTTATTATCGGTGCGACTGGTTCGGGTAAAACTACTACGTTCGTGAACCCCGTTATACAGGTAATCGCCTCGACAAGCGCAGGCAGTTCAATGATTTGTACCGACCCGAAAGGTGAATTGTTCGCGATGCATACGGGATATCTCTCCGAACGCGGTTGGAAATGTATGGTGCTCGACCTCCGCGAACCATATAACTCGTTCCGTTGGAATCCGCTTAGCGATTTGTACGACAGGTATCAGCAATATCTCCACTTTGCGGACGAACTTTTCGCCCACGACGACGATGTAAACGCAAGCGGACTTAAACTTAATGACCCTATCGAAAAATATGGGGCGGAATGGTATGAGTTTGACGGCAAAGCGTTCGCGGACAGCAAGATACTCCTAAACAAAATCAAAATGAACCGACAGAAAATATATGACGAAATATACGAGGATTTGAACGACCTCGTGTCCGTACTTTGCCCGATTGAATCCGAGAGCGACCCCGTTTGGGAAAAGGGGGCGCGGTCGATTATTATGGCGGTTATCCTCGCTATGCTCGAGGACAGCGAGTTCCCCGAACTTAATATGACCAAAGATAAAGTATGTTTCTACAACGTCAATAAGGTTATCACGAATAACGAGGACGATTACAAAGAACTCCGCGACTACTTCAAAGGTCGCCCGAAACTCGCAAAATCCGTCAACCTGTCCAAACAGGTACTCGCCGCCGCCGCTGAAACATTGTCCTCCTATATGTCCATAGCGTTCGATAAAATGTCGATGTTCAACGATGAGGGTATCTGCGCCCTCACCTCCGCAACCGACATCGACCCGACAATATTCGCCGACCAAGCAACTGCATTGTTCCTTAAAATACCCGATGAGAAGGATACTCGTCACGCGCTCGCAGGCGTGTTTATACTAAGCATATATAAAGCGCTTATCAAAAAGGCAAGTTCACGCGAGGATTTGTCGCTCCCCCGCAATGTGTACTTCCTCCTCGACGAGTTCGGTAATATGCCGAAAATCGACAAGTTCGACAAAATGATAACGGTCGGACGTTCGCGTAAAATATGGTTCCAGATGATTGTGCAGTCCTACGCGCAACTCGGGAACGTGTACGGCGATAAGGTAGCCGACATTATCAAGTCTAACTGCGGTTTGAAACTCTTTATCGGGTCAAACGATATTGATACCTGTGAGGAATTTTCCAAACTCTGCGGTAATATGACCGTGTCCACAAATAGCGTATCCTCGCAACTCTCCGCCACAAAAGAGGCGGAATACAACGTGTCAATGCAAGTCCAAACGCGCCCCCTTATATACCCCTCCGAACTCCAAAAACTGAATAACAAGGAGTCAACGGGCAATGCTATCCTTGTATCGTTCGGTAACCACGCGCTCAAAACCAAATACACCCCGTCATATAAATGCTCCCTTTACAAATTCGGGAAAATGAAAGACGGTGAAATGATTGAAAACGCGTTCTTCGGTGATGAAGTTTTCTACGACATCGCCGAACGGAATTATATCGTCCTCGATGCTCCGAATGAGGAAAAACCCGAAATCCAATTAGCCGAAGTCAAACCTAAAATAGAGTTGGACGAAACCTAAACCCGAACCTGAAATTGAATTATGAAAAAAATTGTAATCAAACACGCCAAACGGCGTATAATCGCCGCTGTCGCCGCCATTGCGTGCGTATTCTCCGTGACTGTGTTCTGCCCCGTTAATAACCGATTTATATCGGACGCGGCGGAATATTACGCGACTGTGTCGTCACAGGTCGCGGATAACGGATATACCAATAAAATCGGGGATACGGAATATTCGTTCTCGTCAAGCGTAAAGTCGGGCGAAACTACGAAAAACCCCGTAACCTTGACGATACCGTCCAATATATCGGTGTTTCGCGGTGCATCTAAACTGCTCCCTGTAAAAGTATCGGGGAGCAGTGGTGTATATGAATTTAAGGATACGGGCGGATATACCCTTACCCTCAAAACGCCGCAGAACGCCGCAGGGAATATTTACTTCTCCACGTTCGGTTTCACGATAGGTACGGCGAATATCGATGACGGCAACACTATGCGTATGGTAACTCTCGAAGGTGGGCGCGGAACATACACTACCAACGTGAAAGCCGACGGCGTAACTCAAACTATGGTAACTGTCGTGAGTTACGACCTCGTTATCCGTATATCCGTTGACGGAGGCGCGTTCCAAGCATATCAAAGCGGCTCGTTTATTCGCAAAGCAGGCAAATACATTGTAAACTTTTATCACAAAAATGATACGTCAAAGGTAGCGGATACGTTTGGTTTCAGCCTGACTAAAACAATATATGCGCCAGAAGATATTGCGTATATCGAGGCATTGTCCCCCGTTGACCCCGAGCAGGCAAAAGACCCGAATACAAACCCTGATATAGTTATTATTGACGAAAACGGCGACGTCGCGAATGACAATATATATACAAAATACACCAATGGCGATAATATCCCCCCCTTCACAGGATTCGCAACCGAACCGCCCGTTATCGGAGGGGACACTACCGAGGCTACCCCTGATGTCGGCGGCGGCGGTAATCCGTATTTCACGGACGGACTCCCCGTAATCAATGACAACGGCGGCATATCCATTGACGACATAATCGATAATATAATCGACAACGAGGGCAGTAACGTGGAACGGCAAGTTACACTTGTGTCCGTGTTCCAGCCTGACCTCAATGTGTATAAATGGACTTTCGAGGGGCTCGGTGTTGCCTTCTACTCGAATTTGGGCGAGAACTACGGTATCGCAACTAACCCTATCGGGTTTAAGATGATAGGGAATGATGTTACCGTTGTATCGTTCACCAAGGACGGCAAGGAAACTAAATTCACCCAGTCTGACCTCGACAAGTTAAACGCGTATAACAAAAACGGGCATTACGAACTCGCGCTACAAACGATATTTAACAATACCACTTACAACGCGAAACTCAGTTTCGATATTATAATATCCGATGTCGCTACCACCGCGACTAATCCGCCGACAACAACACCAATTACACCGACACCGACTACACCTCCGACAGGGACGGGCGGAACGGGCGGAACGGGTACTACCGCGCCGTCGACGGGGAGCGGCAGCATACCAAACTTCTCCGATATTCCCGACGACATACTAAGCAGTATGCTCGACGATGGTCCGACAGATGAGGATAACAACTACGAACCCGAGTTCCCCATAATCGACAACGGCGACCAAAAAAATAACTTTACCACCGAAATCGGCAAGCGTACGGGGCTTGACCAGATATTCGACAGCGAAAAAAAAGTTTTCGTGCAGTCCGATTTAAGCGGATATGAGTTCTTCACGAATATCCCGAACGGTATCTTCACGAATAAACCCGTTACAATCACTATGCCTAACGAGGGCAGACCAACATTTAAGTTGACGCGCAACGGGCAGAGTTTTGAATATGTTCCCGGCTCGCAGATTACCGAGGACGGCGTGTACTGCCTCACCTTCACCGCTCTCAATATGTCCGCGATAATCAACAATGCGCCGCCCGCACGGTTCACATTCCGTATTATCAACGTGGGGGCTAACACAATTGATTACGTCAACGCGCCGTTCGGGTATAAAATATCGAACGTGAGTGAGATTGTCGAGGTTCAGGACGGGTATCTTGTGTCCAAAGAACGCAAAGTCGTTCTCGAATTGGGTAAGACGTTCGTTAAATTCGACCTTGAATCCCTCAAAGATAACAATTTGTCCGAGGGCAAATCGTATTCAGTCGAATTTGTCCCCGACGATGCGAGAATGCCAACGTACCTCGTGGACTTGACCGCCGATTACACCGCGCCGAAAATTTTCGTGGAAAATGAAAAAAATACCGCGACTGTCAAGTTTGACGAAACACCCAAGAATTACTCGATTATGCTGGACGGCAGAAATATCGAGTATGAAGATGTGTTCAAGAAAACAGGCACATATATTGTCACCGCGTCCGACAGCGCGGGTAACACCGTGACAGTTTCATTCGAGATAAAATACCACGCGAACCTAAGCACAATCTTGTTTATCGTCATCGCAATCGTTCTCGTCATAGCGGCTGTCGTCTTCTTCAAAAATGTGAAAAAGACATCTAAAATCAGATAAAAGCGGTGTACCAATGCCAATTATTGCTCTCGACTTCTTAGACTCACTGTCGAAAATATTCCAAGGGATATTCGACAAAGTTTTAAGACCGGTAATGGAAATCATATTCCAAATGCTGTTTAAGTTGATTTGGAATCTCGTCATAGGCGTACTCTCACCACTCCTTATGAACGCGTATATTATAATGCTCAAAATGCTCGACTTCTTTCAGGATATGTTTGATATATTCAGCGGTCTTAGATTTGTGCATTACTATGACGGAAACACGCATACGGCGGACGTGAATGAGATAGGCGTGCGTATCTTTGATGCAAATGGGGTTATCTCAGCAAACCCGACGACTGTCTCGAAAGGTTCGATTATTGATTATCAGCAGACATATCTCCGCGATATATTTTTTAATTACGGTCCTGTGCAAAAAGCGTTCACGGCGATTACAGCGATAGCGATTATCCTCGCCATTGCCGCGTCCATTTACGCCGTGTTTAAGTCCGTCCACGATATGACTATGGACGGGAGTAATCCGCTCGGACAGGTCGGCGGCCGTATCATCAAAACTGCGGTCACGTTCGCGCTTGTACCAATTATGTGCTTTTCGATACTCCAAATTTCTACGGTTGTTATGATTCAGACGGAGGATATTATCACTACGTCTTATGACGGGGAAAAAGCGCCGTCTATCGGTACGATTATCTTCCTGTGTACAAGTATGGGTGCGGAAAAAACAAAAGTAACCACACAATCCCTCACCGATGCCGTGCGAAACCCGTTTTATACCTATAATGTACAAAACCCGAAATCAGGTACGAAAAACTGGCGTAACTATGACGATGTTCAAGACTCCTTCTCAATCGCAAAGTTTAATTACGTCGTGGGTGCGATTCTTGTAATCCTTACGGCGTATGTTCTCATAAGCGCACTCTTTATTTTTGTAAAGACAATGTTCCAAATGGTGTTGTTATATTTAGTGTCGCCGTTCTTTGTTATGACGATACCTATCGACGATGGGGCGCACTTCAAGAAGTGGCGAGATGCGTTTATCGGGCAGATGATTGCCGGGTTCGGGACTGTGTTCACTATGAAATTATTCTTCCTCTTCGCGCCTATCCTCGTGAGTAACAAAATTCAACTCGCGTCGAACGTGGATATGGATTATATCCTAAAATCACTCCTCATTATCGGCGGTCTGTTCGCCGCAAAAGAATCCCAACACCTGATTGTGTCTATCATCAACCCCGACGCCGCCTCGGGTAACCAAAAAGCAGGCGGTGTGTTCGGCAGTGCGTTTACCTCCGTCAAAGGGTTGATGCGTTCCGTTAGTGGCGGCGTTTAATATCTCTAATATGACACACACCTGACCACTATGTAGAAACACTGTGTAACACTGCGCAAAATTAAATAATGTGAGTAAGAAACAATGCAGATGCCTATCGTAATATTGGGGATATTTTCCGATATACTTGACTGGGTACTGGATAAAATATTCAGTCCCGTGTTTAACTTCATTGCAAAGTTGCTTAGCCCGGTATTTGAGTTTCTCTTTAACACCGTCTTATCTCCGATACTCAAATTCGCAATGGAAACGGTTTTTCCCATTCTGTGGGACTTGCTTATGTCGCTTATCGGTGGGTTGCTTTACCAGATAATGATACTCCTCTGGAAACTCCTCGATGCAATTCAAAGTTGCTTTGATATACTAATCGGGACGAAACCTGTAACATACACACCCACAGACGGTCCAAGGCAAACCGACAAAACCTTGCTTGAAGTCTTGTTCGAGCAACCTATGGTTATGAAGGCGTTCATCGGCGTACTTGCACTCGGTATCGGTTTGGCGTTTATCTTCGCGATTGTTGCCGTTGCTCGTTCGTCTTTCGATTTAGAGTTTGAGGGGAAACGCCCCGTAATGGCTGTGTTGCGCGCAGGGTTCAAGGCTCTCCTTAACTTTATGTTTCTCGCGTTTTTCGCAGTGTTCATCATTCGTATGTCGGGCGTTATTCTAACCGGGGTTATAGAGTCAATTAACTTCGGGGAGAGTGGCACCACTTCGGAGACGCAAGAACAAAAAGAATCGCGAAACAGTATCGCAAATATTATATTCATAATCGGCGGTATGGACGCGGCGAAAACGGAAAGTTTCAACACAAACCCGTCTTTGGACGATAATCTTAGACGACCGTATTATAACGGGACGAAAAAGTATAGCGACAGCTCCACTGTGTTAAATGAATTTAACATGGCAAAATACGACTTTCTTACGACAATTCTCGCCACACTGTTCGTGGGGTATATACTCCTAAAATGTTTGCTTACCTTTGTCCAGCGAATATTCGAGATTTTAATGCTGTACATTGTATCACCACTGTTTGTGAGTACAATGCCCCTTGACGATGGGGCATACTTTACAAGGTGGCGAGAGGAGTTTCTCGGGAAAATATTCACGGGGTTCGGCTCGGCAATCTCAATGAGGTTGTATTTAATGTTCTTACCACTTATAATGGGAGGGAATATTGACTTCACGGGCGGCGGCAGTTTGTCAGGGCAGATGAACTATGTAATCAAGTTGATATTTGTACTCGGCGGCGCGTGGGCAGTCGGCGAGTCGGGTAGTGTAATTACGAGTTTGATTTCCGCGTCGGCTGGTCAGAAAGAACAGGCAACCAATGATAAATCCGCCGAGTTAATGGAAAAAGGCGCGAACTTTGTAGCGGAAAAATACGGCGAACACAAGCGGGACAGTGCCGCAAAAGCCCAACAAAAAGCAGAAGGCTCACAGGCAATGTCTGA
>JAISLG010000003.1 GCA_031260615.1 Oscillospiraceae bacterium
AGATACAATAACTCGTCTGCCGCCTTGGTTTTCAACTCCGCTAATGCTGTTTCGGCGGATTTTAGTTTTTTGTACTTTGCGTAATACTTCGCCGCGTTCTTTTGCGGTGTCAAAAATGGGTCAAGCGGAATATCCTCGAATACGGTTTGCCCCTTTGTTATCTGCCATATATTAGCCGTGAGCGTGTCGCCCATTGCCTTGTATTCCAAAAATCCGCCCGCCTCGCGTAGTTCCTCGTCACGCGCCGCTATCTTTCGGCGCGTTTTGTCAATCAATGCAATTAACATTTTGGACAAATCACCGAATTTCGCCGATTTGAGTGACATAGCAGTGCGCTCGGCATAAAAGACGACAAGTGTGTCATTCGCCGTATTGTAATATTTAACCTCCGCCGCCGTGCCGTATTGCGCTATACCCGTGTATGAAAAATCTTTCGGTTTGCCGTCCGTGTAGAGGATACAAAACCGATTGTTGCCGCGCGTAAGCCGCTCCAAAAAACTCCCGAACATATTGCCGCTCAGGGCATTCTCGGTGATAATATCGCTGTCAAGGCAGTTATATGCCCACTCGCGTGCAATGAGCGGCGATATGCCCTCTAACGCGGCTGTGAGTGACGTTGACAATTTCTGTTTCGCGAACGGGGTCAGCGCATTCCGTATTTGCTCCTCGTCCGCCGCCCATATATTCAACTTGGGTGGGAACGGCGGCAAAGTATATGCAATCTTGGGGAACACTTCACGCGCATTATCTGTATCGGAAAAAGGGTCGGATTTTTTAAGCGCGTCGGCAATAATGGGTACGCCGTCCTTGACCTCGCATAATATAAGGTTTGTACTGCGCCCCGTCCACTCTGCGTACAACTCGTAAGTGACGGCATCGCCGATGTCGGTATAACAAGCAAATACGAACTTTGCAACCCTATCCGCTCCGATTTGCTCAATACAAACAAGCCGACCGCCAACTAACGACTTGCGCAACTTGCCGAGAAACGGGGTTTGTTTCCCAGCCCCATAATCAGCGGTACCAACCAAACAAACACGCGGACACGCAGGATTCAACCCGACAGTAATCGCATAGTTATCACGCTCACGATGTATATCAAATACGACTTCTTCTCTGTTCGGCGCGGATATTTTCTGCACGCGCCCCGTTTCGAGGAACTTAATCTCCGCTATCTCTGCGCGGAGGAAACCACCGTCAAATGCCATAGATACCTCATAATTGATTTACGCGCACACAAGTGTAGCCTTGCTTTTCCTCACAAGACATTACATCGTCTGTGAAAAGCCTGTTGAAAAAAACTTTTTTTCGTATATAATTATACTGTTATTTTATAAAAACTTAAAGGGGTAATTGTGTGCAATATGGTTACTGCCACTCCTCTAATATGTGTAATCGTACCGATATACAACTCGGAAAAATATCTTAAAGACACATTGTCGACTTTGAAGATACAGACATACAAGAATATCCGCGTGATAATGGTGAATGACGGAAGCACGGACAATTCGGCGGAAATCGCGTTACAATTTGCGGATAACGACGCGCGTTTCGTGTATATCGACCACACGGTTAATCGGGGGTCGGGCGCGGCGTATAATACCGGGCTTGCCGCCGCGTACGACACGGAGTGTGAATACATTTGTTTCCTCGACAACGACGACCTCGCCGAAGCATTTATGGTAAAAAGCCTGTACGATACAATACGAGTGACGGACGCGCCCGTTGCTTTTTGCGAGTATATGAGTTTTAACGAACAAGAAAATAAACCATCTAATATTTTCGGAGCAACAAAAGGTACTGTTCTTGAAGTCCGCGACTCACCTCGGTTGTTTCACACTGCGGCGCAACCTTGGAATAAAATATACCGCACGGAGTTTATGCGCGAAAACAAGGATACATTGCGGTTTGCCGAGCGTGCGGGGTTGCAATACGCGGATACGTCCTTTTTTGTCAAATTACTGCTAACGGCGGAGCATATCGCGATTTGCCCGAAACGGCTCGTATATTATCGCATATACGCGGGACAATCTATGCAAACGAGCAAAGACCCGACCGACCCGTTACTTGACGAATTGTGGGAAACCGCAAAATTCCTGACTGAAAAGGGGTTTGACGGCACTCCCCACGCACTGTGTACAAATTACAGATTTGTTTTATTATATTTTTTCTTTTTAAGCAAGCTTGCGGACGAGTACAAAGCGCGGTACAAAAACCTTATGCGCCGCTATTTTGCCGACCAAACGGGCAAAGGTAACTTGGACGAAAACTGGCGCACACTTCAACTCTACGAGGAAAACCAAACCACTTGGGAAACTGAAAGGGTGTTCGACTAATCTATGGATAACACTTTACCGTTGATATGTATAATTGTTCCCATATACAATGCCGAGCGGTTTTTGGAGGACGCGCTTAAAAGTCTGCAAGTACAAGACTACGAGAATATCCGCGTGATAATGGTGAATGACGGTAGTGTCGATTGCTCCGAGGACATCGCGTTGCAATTCGCGGGGGACGATGCGCGGTTCGTGTATATCGACCACACGGTTAATCGGGGGTCGGGCGCGGCGTATAATACCGGGCTTGCCGCCGCGTACGACACGGGGTGTGAATATATTTGTTTCCTCGACAACGACGACATAGCCGAGCCGTTTATGGTGGAAACCCTGTACGATACAATACGCGTTACGGACGCTCCTGTTGCTCTTTGCGACTTCACGATGTTCACCGAAACCGAAATATTTGTCAGGCATATTTTTGCCGATATAGCAGACGGCGTTTACAACACTGCCGATTACCCAAGTGTATTCCACAGCGACCCTTGCCCGTGGAATAAAATATACCGCACAGAGTTTATGCGCGAAAACCGCAACGCAATCAACTTTATCGAGCGTGCGGGATTGCAATTCGCGGACACGTCCTTTTATATAAAATTGATGATTACCGCGCGGAAATTTGCGTATCGCCCGAAAAGCATAGTCAACTACCGCATATACGACGGACAATCCGTAAATTCAAAGAAAGACCCGACCGACACGCTCATAGAGGAATTTAATGAATCCGTTCGGTTCTTGAACGCGCTTGAAATTGATAACCGACTTGATAAAAAACTATCCGCGACATATTTTAATATTCGGTTCGCTCAGGTTTACTTCCAGTTCTTAGAACGGCTATCCCCTGAATACAAGGAACGGTACAAACGGCTTATGCAAGAATATTTTTCGGAGCAAGCACAGCGCGGCAACTTCGACGGCGATTGGCGGAACACCGTGTATTACGACAACCACAAAAACTTTTGCGAAACTGAAAGGGTATTTGACTGATTAACGACACCGTAATCCAAACCGCGCGGATATTAAAAAACGCCGGTATCGAAAACCATTTCGCGGAGAGCAAATGGCTGTGCGAAAAATTTGAAAACAAATTTGCAAACATAAACGGCAATTCCCTCGACGCCGCGATTGAACGGCGGTTGCGCGGCGAACCATTACAATATATCCTCGGCGAGTGGGAATTTTACGCGCGTATGTTTGAGGTTGGCGAGGGGGTATTGATACCGCGCGCCGAAACCGAAACGGTTATCGACACATTACTTCGATACGCGGACAAAGCCGAACCATACACTATCCTCGACCTGTGCGCGGGGAGCGGCGCAATCGGTATCACCGCCGCGCTTGAACTCCCCCGAAGCCGCGTGCATTGTATCGAAAAATACACCGCCGCTTATGATTACCTCGCGCGTAACACCGCCCGTCTGCACGCCATAAACGCAACCCCCTTACTCGCGGACATATTCGATTACCCCGACACCACACCCGATATTATCCTGACCAACCCCCCGTACCTCACCTCCGCTGAAATGTCCGCGCTCCAAACCGAAGTAACCCACGAACCAACTACCGCGTTATATGGCAGCAGTGACGAATGGAGCAAAAATAGTAATAGTGATGGCTTAGACTTCTACAAACGCATATTCGCCCAATATACGCCGCGTTTTATGCTCCTCGCGGAAACAGGGGATAATCAAGCGGATACGGTTGCGGAATTAGCAAACAGGGCGTATAATAAAGGTAATGACTATACTGTAAATATACTGACCGATTTGGACGGAAACAAACGAGTCGTTTCCGTAATTAAAAAAATAGGGGGAAGTAATGGATAACGACAAAGCAACGCTTGCCAAGGCCACCGACACACCCAAACAATCCGCTGAACAAAGCATATTCCCCCCGTTTAAGTATCAAAGCATACTCATATCCCGTATCGAACGGCGCGTGAAAAACGATACGTTCCGTGACGGGAACAAGTTCTCGAATTTACCGCATTTTATCGGGAAATATCGGGTTTCGCCGCCTATATGGCTTCGGGTACTCTCTGCGGTAATCATAGGCGCGATACTGTTCGCTGTGTATGGATTATCGCGCGTTCCTAAGGGCGAGGACTTCACCTCCGCGTTCAAATACGCTGTATTCACCTACGGACAAGGCGATACTTGGTTTGAGATAATCCCCGCACTGTTCGGCGGAATTTGCGCCGCCGCTGTCGGTGCAGTATTCGGGTTATTGCTCGCCGATATAATATACGGGTCGGCTCAAAACAAGCCCGTTTACTTCGCCCCTTGGAAATTAAATTCGGGTGACGACCTCAAAGTAACCGCGGATTTTATGCGCGACAGTTTAATGTTCGTTGCCGACGTCGAATTTGTCCGCCTTACACAAATTGACGGGCGCGACCTCGCCGCATTACCCAATAACGCCGAAAACGCGGCTATCACCGCGAAATTCGGGGCAGTTACCGCGCGTATCTATAAGCAGGGCAACAACGCGGTTATCGTGACGAAATCCGCAGGGGCGTTCGTGTCCTCGTCAAGGTATTTGTCCGACTCCGCAAAGGCGCGGATTATCCTGTCCGAAACTTTCCAAAGTTACGCGGATTATACCCAACTTAAATCCCTCGCTGAAACTTCCCCCGACGATGAAAAATTGTCTGCCGCGCGTGTTGCTCAATCCATTCCGAAATCGGGCGGACATACCGCGTTTTCCGAGCGATTCGGGATAAAATTTGTTGTTACCGTTTGCGGATTGGCACTCGCGGTTGTTACGGGGCAGATACTCGCGCCGAAAATAACGGACAGTATCGCCGTGTCGGATTATGAAACATTTTACAAGGATTATTTGGTATACGCCGAGCGCACGGAAACGCTGTTCACCGAGGCATTTTCAAACCGCAGTACAAAGGAAATCGCCGAGCAATTATCCGTATCCGTACTCCCGTCACAGGCGGATTTGTTCGGGGTAATAAACGATTACCGCCCGAAGTCGGCGGATTTGAAACACGCGCACGGTATTTTAATCAGTGCGGAAACGGCGCGGAAAACCTACTATTCGGCATATCGGAAATGCCTTGAATACGCGTCCTCGGACAGGGTGCAAGACTATATCACCGAGCGCGACAATGCCGAATTGCTGTACGAAATAGAGTATTACGCATACCTCATCTACCTGTCCTCGCTTAATATCGCGGACAAACCCGAGGATATCGGTTTGACAACCGCTCCACCCGCCACGATATTCGTCCCGATTGAGGATTTATACGCAACGACCTCCCCGAAAAAAGGAACGGATACAACCGCAACAGAACCGATAACAACGACAAAAAACGTACTAAGGTAAACGGAGAACAGTGGACGAAGGTTTAGTTATGCGCGTCTTTAACGACGCTATGAGTTTGGCACTTAAAATATCAGGACCTATGCTTGCCATATCGGTGAGTGTCGGGCTTGTTATCGCAATTTTGCAAGCGGCGACACAGGTACACGAGCAGACCCTGACATTTGCTCCGAAAGCGGTGTTAATTGCGCTTGCGTTACTTGCGTTCGGTCCGTGGATGGTGCAGTCTATCAACGACTTTATGTTGGAAATTTTTGAACTTATGTCTGATGTGGGATTATCATAATGACGAACTTGACCGCTGACGACGTATGGAACTTGATAAACAACAACTTTGTGGGTTGTCTTATCGTGTTCTCCCGAATGATATGGATATTCACGTTTAACCCGATATTGTCGCGTAGTAATGTGCCGAACAATGTCAAGGTTTTGATGTCGCTTGTCCTCACGATATTTACAATTGCGACTTTCGGCGGCACAACAGGTTATGTGTTATCCTCTGTGCCTGATTTTGTTTTTACCTTGCTTAAAGAGGCTCTTATCGGCTTGGCTCTCGGGTTTGTAGTGAATTTGTTTATTACCGCGCTTGTCCTCGCGGGGGAAATTACGGACAACCAAGTCGGTTTTTCAATGGCAAAGAGTTTCGACCCCGGCACGGGCGTGAATATGCCTGTGTTCGGTAATATTTGGTTTTATATGTTCGCACTGTATTTTTTCCTCGCGGACGGGCATTTGGCGTATGTGAAGTTGTTCCATTTATCGTATGAAATACTCCCCATAGGATTCGACTTTTCGTTTAACGCGCTTGCCACAACAAACGCAATCGTTATGTTTTACGGCACAATAATGACGCTCGGGTGCAAACTCGCAATGCCATACGTCGCGGCACAGTTAATCGCGGAATTTGCGGTGGGTATCATAATGAAAGCCGTGCCCTCAATACAGGTTTTCGTAATCAATATCCAACTTAAAATTACGCTCGGAATGTTCCTCGCAATGGCACTCGTTGTTCCGAGTACGCACTATATCACTTACCTGCTCGGTATTATGAAGGAGAATTTGGACGGGATATTACACGGGTTCGCATAGTGGCTTGTGCGTCGCGGTATAATACAGACAAATACAACACACACCCCGAATTAACGGGGTGCGTTTTGTATTTGTCTGTATTATTGCCCTTACCTACCCGATAAAGCACAACTTCTCAAAATCTCTCCGCAGTTTCCGTATAATCTTCTTTTCGAGCCGCGAGATGTAACTTTGGGATATGCCGATTTCTTCCGCGAGTTCCTTTTGTGTCCGCTCCTTTTCCCCGTCAAGTCCGAATCGCTTTTGCATTATTTCACGCTCGCGTATGTCGAGGTTGTCGATTACTTTACGGAGCGTTTCCCGTTTCGCTTTGTTTTCAAGACGGTCTACTATGTCCTCGCCGTCCGTTGCCAACAAGTCGGATAATGTCAACTCGTTGCCGTCACAGTCTGTGTTCAGTGACTCCTCGAATGATATTTCATTGCCGCGGTTGCTCGCTTTTCGCAAGAACATCAGTATTTCATTCTCCACGCACTTCGACGCGTACGTTGCCAGTTTGATATTTTTTTCGGGGGAAAAGGTGTTCACTGCCTTGATTAACCCGACTGTTCCGATTGATATTAAATCCTCCAAGCCCGCGTAGTTGCTCTCGAATTTCTTTGCGATGTACACTACCAACCGCAGATTATGCGAGATTAGCAGGTCGCGCCCGTCACGCCGCCGCACAGGGTCGGCGAGCATTTCAAACGCGTTTCGCTCGTCTGTTTCGCAAAGCGGCGGCGGCAAAGTTTCCGCGCCGTTGATGTAATACACGCCGCCGTGTGTAATTTTGAGAAAACTCTCAATGAATAGCAAAAACCTGTTTTTTATGTTGTTCATAACAAAACACTCCTTTACATAAGTAATTTTGGATTAAATATTGCGATACCCGTCGGCGTATTTGCCGTTAATGCGAGTACCGCGTCAACCGATTTGCCCCCGATTATTATACGGTCGGGGCGGATTAACTTTGCCGTGCCGCCGCCCGTTACCGTGTCGATACCGAATGGGCGGTACTTGTCTTGCGGTGGGAATATCCCCTCGTTCGCGAACACTACGGGGAGTGACGTGAAAAAATCGTATGTGCAATTCCCCGTATCCGCGAACCCATACAAGGCATATTCCACCCCCGACAGTGTTATGGTAATCTCGTATCGTTTATCCGTGCCGAACTTGACGTCCAAAAAATATCGGAGTAATTTGAGCGCGGTATAAAAGGCGGCAGGTACAATTACCAACAATGGAAACGACAAATCGAAGTACGCGGTAGCATTCCCGAAGTACATACCGAACGGCGCGGCGAACATATAGACGCAGAGCATAAGCCCGGCAAGCGCGAAATTCATTGCGGCAAAGACGACGGTTGTGCGGATAATACGCCGTAATCCGAACGCGGCGGCGGCAATCGCCATACTGCCCGCGAATTTAATTGCAATATTAACAATCGCAGGCAGATTAGGCAAAAATATCATTAAAGACGACAATCCGCCGAGAAGCAACGCAATAGTGAGCCGCCCTCGTGTGGGCTTTTGCCGCAATATTTTACCGGCGGCTTTGATAGTGAAAAAGGTAAAATAAATATTTACCGCGAAAAGCACGTCAACGTACATATACTAATAATACGCATAACTACCGCATAATATGTCGCTTTCTCGCCACGGACATAAAAAACATAAACACATACAACACGCACAACAACCCAAACACATACAACGCGCAAAGAAGTAAGAAACGAAGGGAACGTGTTCTTTTTCTTTTGCGAAAGAAAAAGAACCAAAAAGAAAAGCGTATCGTCCTCGTCTATTACCTTTGCAATGGGAAACACACCCATAATACGACAGGTGTCTGAATCTATTTTTATATGTAAAACACGTTTCCCCTCGTTTCTCCTGTCCTCGGCGGTATGTTTGCGATTTGCATATATTGAGCAAGATTATATTTTGCGAAAATCTTGAAAGGAGTAATATGATACTTGCGAAACAAAACCATCCGCCTACTGTTGGCGGCAGTGTCGGCGGCGGAAAATACTTCGTCAACGGTGGCAATATACTAAGCGGCGACATCGCCGTACAGGGGAGTAAAAACTGCCTTACACCGATACTCGCCGCAAGCATAATGGTATCGGGCGAAACGGTACTCACCAACACACCTGATATTGGAGATTTGTTCTCCGAACTACTGATACTGAACAGTATCGGCGTGTCGTACAAGAAGATGAGCGGCGTAATATTTTCCGACGCGAAAAACGCGGAAAGCGTACCGCTTACCTCGGAACTGTGCGACAAAATGCGCTCATCAATACTGTTCCTCGCGCCCCTTCTCGCACGCACAGGCAAATGCGATATTGCCAAACCCGGGGGGTGCAAAATCGGCGACCGTCCAATCGACTTCCACCTCGATGTAATACGCAAAATGGGCGCAACGGTGAAAGACGAATACGACCTTATCAAATGCCGCGCGGACAAACGATTGCACGGGGCGATTATACAATTCCCGAAAATATCCGTGGGAGCAACGGAAACGGCAATATGCGCGGCAGTTACCGCAAGCGGCACAACAAAAATACTCGGTGCGGCTTGCGAACCCGAGATAATGGGGCTTGCGAAGTTCTTGAACAAATGCGGAGCAAAGATACGCGGCGCGGGGACGAACTATATTGTAATCGAGGGTGTGAAGGAACTTAACCCGACCAACTTTGAGATAATACCCGACCGCATAGCAACGGTAACATATCTTGCGGCGGCGGCGGCGACACGCGGTGAAATATATATCCGAAACGCGGACAGCAACGCATTGTATGCGATACTGCCATTTTTCGAGGCGGCAGGCTGTCACCTCAGCGTATCGGAAAAGGGGCGGACTATCTACCTTAACGCGAAAAACCGCGCTCTAAAAAGTATCGGGCAAGTAACAACCTCACCATACCCGGGGTTCGCAACGGACGCGCAACCATTGTTAATGGCACTGACCGCCTCGGTAAACGGCACATCAATATTCGAGGACGGGATATTCGAGAATCGTTTTATGCTCGTACCCGAACTGGCAAAAATGGGAGCAAAGATATAC
>JAISLG010000022.1 GCA_031260615.1 Oscillospiraceae bacterium
TTGAACCAAACTTGCTTTGCGGATTTGCTCCGCCCGAAGTATACGAACGGGCATCGGAAGCAGTAGCAACAGTCGGGCAGTGCAGTGTGCTTGCATCGTATCACGGCGGCGCACTCGAAGAAAAATACGGCGTACCGTTTATCCGCGAACATTTCCCTTACGGCATTGAAGGGTTTGAGTCTTGGTATCTGCAAATATCTGATATTGTCGGCAAACGGGAGGAAGCTCTTGCGTACATAGAGTCGCAAAAGCAAAAATACCTCCCCTCTATCGAATCCGCACGCGAGCAGTTAAAAGGCAAAACCGCGTTTATTGCCCTCGGGCCAGGTATGGCGTTTGAGTTACTCAAAGTCCTCCGTGACCTCGGCGTGAATGTAGTTCACACCACCGCGTATCACTTCGACCCGATACTTGACGGCGGTACACCCGATAACAGCCCTATTGCCGTATACTCGAAAACCCACGACGACTTGGATATATCCGTGGGTGACGCGCAATCCCACGAGTTCTATCAGTTAATCAAGCAATATAAACCCGATTTCCTCATCTCCCACGCACACGGCGCAAATGTATGGGCGGCGCGGCAAGGCGTAATCTCCGTGGAATACGCGGCAGGGCATCACTGCCTGTACGGTTACGGCGGCGTTGCGGAATTAGGGCATAAGATTGTCGCGGAACTCAAAAATCAAAACCTTATAAAACACGTCAAAGACCGCTATCGTAGCCCGTTTACCGAAAAGTTTGAGAAGGGCGCCGCGTTCGCATTCCTCAACGCAAGTGCGTAACGGCGAACGCGGCGGAAAATTGGAAACTGCGTTCGCGTTCCTAAATGCAAGTGCGTAACAGCGAACGCGGCGGAAAATTGGAAACTGCGTTCGCGTTCCTAAACGCAAGTGCGTAACAGCGAACGCGGCGGAAAATTGGAAACTGCGTTCGCGTTCCTAAATGCAAGTGCATAAATCGGTAAGGAAAACGTGTTGTTTCGTAAGTGTGTGTTAATTCTCGGCAAGTAAAACCATTATCGTCGGGGCGGACTAATCGTCCGCCCCATTTATTTCAAATATAGATTATAAAAGGCGAAAAAAAATATATGCAGGAATTTATAGAAAAATCGCGGTCGGGCTGTGCATTCGGAGCATATTACACGGCGTTGGCAATCAAGAACGTACTCCCGATAGCGCATACGGGACCAGGCTGTATTCAACAGTCGAAAATGTTCTTGGGATACAAGAACGGGGGGCAAGGTCCATTCACATACCCCGAACCGATTATCCCTTGCACTAACTTCACCGAGTCGGACGTAGTGTTCGGTGCGGTTGAAAAACTCAAAACTACCGTACGCCACGCGCTTAATAACTTCAAAGCCGAGTTGATACTCATTTACGCAGGGTGTACCCCCGCAATCGTCGGGGACGACTTGGACGAGGCAGTAGGTGAGTTCGCGGATGCGCATATCCCCGTGCTTGCCGTGGAAACGGCAGGTTTCAAGGGTAGTAATATCTACGGACACCACGAAGTCCTCAAAACACTAATCAACAAATACGTCAAACCCACGAATACTATAAACGAAAAGCAAGTCAATGTCTGGGGGATAATACCATTTCAAGATACGTTTTGGGACGGGACTTATGATGCGATTGAAAAACTGTTGAAGTCAATCGGGTTAGAGCCGAATATCATTTACGGTAACCGCCCCGGGCTTGAAAATGTCCGTAAAATACCAAGCGCGAAGTTTAACCTTACCGTGTCGCCGTGGTGGGATAAGGAAGTTGTCGATTTGCTCGAAACGAAGTTCGGTACGCCGAGTTTAGTATTCCCACATATCCCCGTGGGTGTATCGGATACCACAAAGTTTGTCCGCGCAGTTGCCGATTTCGCGAACCTCGATAAAAAGTTAGTTGAGTCTGTGATAAACGAGAACGAGGACAGATACTGGTATTACTTCAACCGCGCAACTAACTGGCTGTTCGATTCGACTATCTGTCCGAAGTTTTTCTACACAATCGGGAATAGTCCGCTTGTTACGGGGATAACACGATACCTTGTAGAGGAATTGGGGCTTTTGCCGAACCGCGTGTATTTGACGGACGATGTTCCCGAAAAATATCAGGACGCGTTACGCGCTCCGCTCACCGACCTCGAAGGGGGTATTACCGCGCCCGTGACATTCACCTCCGACGGCGGATTACCGCAAGTGAAGATTACTAAGTACACCAAAGAGGATATAACGGGATACCCCGCGTATGTCCTCGGCAGTTACTGGGACGCGCCGTGGGCAAAAGACATCGGCTCGCCGTACCTCCCCATATCTAACCCGATGGGCGATAAAGTCGTAGTTACACGGTCGTATTTCGGTTACGACGGCGCACTCACGTTTTTTGAAGATTTTCACAGTGTGTTCGAGGTATAACACCCGAATAAACACGGTTAAGGAAAGTAGTAAATGAAACCGCGTCATATTATTTCAAACGCATTGTTTTTAATTTTGTTTATATTGGTGCTTATCCCGTCCGATGATGAAGTGGTTTTCGGTGGGGTATTCCTCGGTGTTCTCGCCGCAACGGAATTGGCGTTCCTATATTTTCAGATATTCAAGAAGTCTGTCGCCGCCTGTGATATTGCGGGTGTCGTCTATATCGTCCTCTTGCTCTGGGAATTGGCAACGTCAAAGTTTATTTGGGTTGACCGCGTTATGTTTCCGCCGCCCGAAAATGTATTTGATATTTTCCGAAAGCACGGCGACCGCTTATTCTCGGATTTGCTTGCTTCCCTTGCGCGGCTCGGTGTCGGGTTTGTAAGTGCGGTTGTTGCGGCGGTTCTACTCGGAATACTCATAGGGTGGTTCAAGCCGATTAAAGAAACGGTGTTCCCCATTATCAAGATAATCGCGCCGATTCCGTCACTTGTCTATGTATCTTACCTTATCGGGGTTATGCCGTCCTTTCGTGTCGCGGCAATCGCCGTGATATTCCTCGGTGTGTTCTTCCCCAATATAATCGGTATTATATCCGCCGTGTCGGGGATAGATAAGCAGATAACCGACAGTGCCAAATCCCTTAACGTGGGCAAATTAACAATGCTTTACCGCGTCCTCCTACCCTAT
>JAISLG010000025.1 GCA_031260615.1 Oscillospiraceae bacterium
ACAATACACTCCCCGACATCCTTGACGGACTTAAACCAAATATGTTTTGGGCGGCAGGTAAACTGTTCGCGCTTAGACAATGCGCCGCGCCGTGTGTTATGCTCGACACCGACTTCATAGTTTGGGAAACGCTTAACTTGCCCGATGACGGGATACTCTGCGCACACCGCGAGGATATATCCGACGATGTGTACCCCGACCCCCGCAACTACAATATGCGCGGCGGTTACGCGTTCCCGTTTAATACGCCCGAAAACCTCGCCGTCCTCCCCTGTAATACCGCGTTCGCACTGTTCACCGATAATCAATTCAAAGAATATTACCTCGACATCTCGTTTGATTTTATGCGTAACGCAATAGTTTGCGACGACGGCTTAACCCGTATGGTAACTGCCGAACAGCGGTTGCTCGCTATGTGCGCGGAAGCCAAGGGTGTGCCGATTCGTACACTGCTCGACAAAAACAGGCTATTTCTGCCGCAAGACGGGTTCACGCATTTGTGGGGTGCAAAAGGCGCGTTACGCGCGAACCCCGTTGAACGCAAAAAATTCTACGCGCGGTGCAAAAAACGCATAAGTACCGACTTCCCTAACCAATACTTCGCCGTGAAGTTTATCCAAAGTTTTGAACACTAAACCATTATTAAGGAAGTTCCCAAATGAATTACAGAACTAACCCCAAAAACGGCGATAAAATTTCCCAACTCGGGTACGGTTGTATGCGATTCCCGTCGTCGGCTACGGCAGGTGTGTCCGATATTGCGGAGGTCAAACGGTTAATCAAAACCGCGTTTGACGGCGGCGTGAATTACTTCGACACCGCGTTTGTTTACGGTGATTCCGAAAAAGTCCTCGGTGAGGTTTTGGAAGATTTAGGGATACGCGACAAGATACTCCTGTCTACGAAAATGCCGCAATTCTCGTGCAAAAGCGGCGCGGATTTTGAAACGTATTTCAAAAAACAACTTGCCGCGCTACGCGTAGATTACGTCGACTACCTGTTCATTCACAACGTGAGCGAAAAAAAACGCTGGGATGAACTCAAATCTTGGGGAATACTCGATTGGATACAGGAAAAACTCGATAAGGGTCAAGCAAAAAATGTGGGGTTCTCCTGTCACGGGAGTACGTCAGAGTTTAAGGCTATACTTGACGACCACGATTGGGATTTCATTATGTTGCAGTATAACTACCTTGACGAGAATTGGCAAGTTGGGCGCGAGGGGCTTAAATACGCGGCGGACAAGGGCGTTCCCGTGTTTATTATGGAACCCGTTCGCGGCGGATTGTTGGCGGATAAATTGCCGCCAAAAGCAAAAACCGCGTTTGATAATTTGCCGACTAAACGGAGTTACGCGAGTAACGCAATACGCTGGGTGCTTGACCAACCCGAAGTGACAATGGTACTGTCGGGTATGTCCGCATTTGAGCAAGTAACCGATAACCTTACCACCGCGTCGGAGATTAACGCAGGTGGTTTGACCGATAATGAACGCTCCGCCTATGTTGCGGCGGCGGCGGCAATACGCGAGTTTATGGACGTGTACTGCACCGCTTGCGGTTATTGCTTGCCGTGTCCGAAAGGGGTGTCGATACCCGATTGCTTCTACTACTACAATTTGAGTTTCATAGATGATATGGCAAGTGTGAAACGTAACTTCGCGGGTTTCGTGGGGAATGGCAATATTTCCGCGTGCGTGGGTTGCAAGGCGTGTGAACGGCATTGTCCGCAGAGTATTTCCATTGCAGAAAAAATAGCGGCGGCACGGACGAGGTTCGGGTTGTAAATGGCAGAGAATACAAAAACGACTGAACAAATATACGCCGAGATTGACCGTGTGTACCGTATCAATGCGGAAAAAGTCCTTAACGCGTTTACCAAAAACCGTGTAGCGGCATCGCATTTCGCGGGCACAAACGGGTATGGTTATGACGACACGGGACGCGATGTCGCGGATAAGGTATTCGCGGACGTGCTCGGTAAGGAAAAAGCGATTGTGCGATATGCGTTCGCGAACGGCACACACGCATTGTCCACGGCACTGTTCGGAATACTCCGCCCGAACGACACTGTGTTGTTTTACGGCGAACCTTATGACACACTCAAAAATGTAATTTGGGGCAAATCGGGTAGCCTTACAGATTGGGGCGTTAAGGCGATAATTGCCGACGCACTACTCAACATTCCCCCTCAAACTCGTGTAATCTATATACAACGGTCGCGCGGCTATCTGCTCCGCGATTCGATGTCCGTGTCGGAGATAAATCTTGTAATCAATGTAGTCAGGGAGATTTACCCGACAGTTATCACGCTTGTCGACAACTGTTACGGGGAGTTTTGTGAGGAAACCGAGCCTGATGCGGATTTGATTGTGGGTAGTTTAATCAAAAACCTCGGCGCGGGTATCGCCCAAACGGGCGGTTACATCGCGGGTCGTGCGGATTTGGTTGAACAATGCGCGGATAGGTTGTATACGGTCGGGACGGGGTTTGAAATAGGTTGTACACTAAACAGTACGCGTGAGATATTGTCGGGGCTGTTCCGCGCACCGAGTGCGGTTGCCTCCGCGCGGAAATCGGCGGCGTATGCGGCGGAGGTGTTCAAGAATATGGGGTACGACACTTATTTTACGAACGACATCACGCTTATAATTAAACTTGGGTCTGCGGATAAGTTAAAGCAATTCTGTCACACTATACAAGCGAATTCGCCCGTTGACAGCCACCTTACCCCTGAACCGTGGGCAATGCCGGGCTATGACTGCGATGTAATAATGGCGGCAGGCGGGTTTGTATCGGGGGCATCCATTGAATTATCGGCAGACGCGCCGCTCCGCGAACCGTACTGTGTGTACTTGCAGGGCGGCATTGACTTCGAGATGGCGCGGATTGCGATTGACAGGACTGCCGCCGCTATCGGACACAAATAAGGGAACAAACAAGGGGGACAATGGTGAACGTGTTCTTTTTCTTTTTGAAAAAAGAAGGCTCTTCGCTAAATCGAATGGGTAATCTCACTTTTGACGTATGCTCCATATTGTGCTAAGATGGTAAAAGGTGAGGTGAAATGATGAACATGAACGAACAACTTTTCAGCGCGGTGCTGGGGCTACAGGAGCCAATCTACATTGAGGAAATTCGGTTTACCGAAGACGAGCTGCACATGAACTTTTACAAAGGTTCGGAATTTCCTTGTCCGCATTGCGGCGAACTACACAAAGTGTACGATA
>JAISLG010000090.1 GCA_031260615.1 Oscillospiraceae bacterium
TTGGTAACGGCGCGATGTGGACATCGCGCCCTACACGACACATTTGCGGTTTGGGTGGCGGATATACGGGTAATAATAACGTGACACGGTTGGTATGTACCCACAGCAATCGCCTCAACAAACCCTCTGAATATTAACGGCGCGATGTGGACATCGTGCCCTACACGACACATTTGCGGTTTGAGTGGCACGGGTAATAATAACGTGAACGGGTGGTATGTACCCAAAAGCAATCGCCTCAACAAACCCTCTGAATAAATTTGGTTGTCCTCGCCCCTTCTCGGGTGCAGCGTCACGCTGCCGGGGGGTGCTGGGGGCGCGTAGCCCCCTGCTGGGGGTCGAGGGGGCGAAGCCCCTCGGTTAATAATAGTAGCCCCTCGTAGCCCTCGTAGCCCTCGTTGCCCCTTGTTGCCTTTTGTTGCCTTTTGTTGCCTTTGGTTTGCTTGATTTGCTTGGTTTTGCTTGGTTTTGCATTTCTTTTATTTTGGTGGTAGATGGATGAGATAATATCCGACTTCTTGTCGCGTATCGGCACAACGGGACTGTCGCATAGAGATGCGGCGCATAGGTATGAAATCTATGGGGCGAATGCTGATGAGGGAATGTTCGGGAATGTCGGGCGCGGTCGCGGAATGGCGGTTACGCGGTTGGCGTTTGCGCTGACAGCGGTTATTTTGGTGTTTTTGTGCGGCAATGTCGGGGGCGGTATTGCCGCGCTGTGCGTTGCTGTGCTGTACTTTGCCGTTGGTTATGCCCTGAAATACCACGCCCGTGAACGTGAAAAAACATTATATGCTATGTCCCCACTCCGCTGCAATGTGTTCCGCGAGGGCGAAATAATCCGACTCCACCGCGAAAAAATCGTCCAAGGTGATATTCTCATACTCAAAGAGGGCGACTTCGTTCCCGCCGATGCCCAAATAATACTCTCCGAAAACCTCGTCGTCGATGAATCCGCGTTCGTTGCCGGGAATATCCACGTTTCCAAAACCCCTGGGTATTCCACCGACGACCCTACCCATAAAAAAAACCGATACTCCGAAAACGCAGTCCGTACAGGACTCAAACATTCACTGTTCGAGGATATTGACGACCGCGCCAAGAAAGATACCAAGTACGGGCAAACCGATGTAGTATGGGGCGGTACTGGTATAGTACACGGCGTTGCAGTCGCCGCCGTGTTCCAGACAGGGCATAATATGCGCGCCTTCAAGGACGAGGACGGCGGTAAGGCGCGTGCAATATACTCCCCCTCCACCGAAACCGAAATCGAAAAAACATTCTACAAATACGCGCGTAAAATCCAAACGGGTATCTTCATCGCGCTCGCCGCCGCACTCGTCGGAGTAGTTATCCCCCTCATCATCGCCCACGAAACAAGTATCGCCGAAATCGCCGCACAGATACTCCCCGTATCCGTCCTCGGTGTGTGTGCAATACTACCCGATGTCGGGTTCGCGTATAAAGCATATATGCTCCTCGCCGCGTTTCGGCTCTCGCACCGAAAATGCTTAATCCATACGGCGGCGAACGGCGAAAAAGTATTACTCGCCTCCGCCCTCTGTATCGAAAAATCCGCCGTCAACTCCGAAAAAGCAATTCAAGTCACGGGGTTGTATCAACCGTACGGTAAGCCCCTTACTCTCCTGTCAACCGCCGTAATGTCCGTGTTGCCCGAAACGGACGAATATGACTACACCCCGACCGATAAGGCAGTGTTCGGGTATTCAAACGATTCCGAACTCGACTTGGATACCGTAATGGGTTACACGCGCCTCAAATCATACCCCGAAATTGACGGACTCTCGGGTAACGCTTACGATACGGGCGACACGCGGATATTATCCATTAAAGGCGCGCCCCTCGCAATTATCGACCTCTGCGGTAAAGATTCCCCCCGACACAAGTATATCTTCAAACAGGCGACCGAAGATTGTGAAAAAGGGCATACCCGCGCAATCGCTTACGCGTATTCCGTTATCGACAATCCCCCCGAAAAACTCGCCGATATGGATTATCGGTTTGTCGGAGTGCTGTGCTTCGGTATGGAAGTTAAACCCTCCGTATTGTGGGCGGCATCGCGGTTTCGTGACGCGCATACAAGTGTAAAAATATTCTCGGACGGGTCGTCGACATCAGTGAAATACATCGGCGATAAAATCGGATTGCCCGACAAGTTGGTCAAGGGCGAGGAAATTGCGCTTGCCACGGACGGGAAAGCGACATTATCGTTTGCCGAAGCATACTTTTTCGCGGAATTGGTGCGGTGGCAACGAGGTTTTGTCTTGGATAATTTGCGGCGCGAGGGGATACGCTCCCTCACTGTCGGCGACGCAAAATTTATGACGAATGACGAGTTGTTGAAATCTGCCGATGTCAGTATAGTTGCCGTGTCGAAAAATACGGCGACTATGCATAACGCGGCAATAGCGGATATTCTCGTGACACGCGAGATATTCTCGGAACTCACGGATACTGTGTATATACTACGCGGCGCGGCAGGGAACTTCACGCGCCTCGTCGAGTATTCCGTCATTGTTATTGCGGCGTTTCTGCTGACGGGTATCGGATTTGTGTTCACGGATATTATATCCGCGCCGTTCGCCCTCACGGGTATATTATTGTTCCCGTTGTCGGCGTTTTTGGGATATGCAGTGAATTACGCGGACAGGTACGAACGGGCGCATATATCAGATATACGCGAGTTTAACAAAGAGCGTATAGCGGTTGTCGGAGCGGCGTTTTCAGTCGCTCTCGGCTTGTCACTGTTAATGCCGTCCGCGTTTGCGTACGCGCTGTGTTTCGGCACGGCGAGTATTTCAGCAGTGTTTTTATCCCACGACAAACCAATATGGTATATTATCCGAACGGCGCGTAATAAGAAACGCTTGCCCGCGTTTTATTTGTCGGCTTTCGGAACAATATTACCGCTGTTGACAGGTGTAGTGTTCGCGATTATGCCGCCGTTACGCGGCGCGTTCGGGGTGGGCAAGATTACGCCGTTTTATTTTTTGATTACGGCGGTGCTTGGGATTTTGCCCTTGGTGGGGGATTATGTGTATAGAATGGTGTTACGCGAGCGCAAAGTGAATAGAGTAAATAACAACACAGGAGGGTAATATGTTTTGTTATTACGGCGTAATCGAAACGAATATTGACGTCGTGATTAGGACACGACCGACAGGAATTAAAAATGTGCATTTTGAGCAACCCGATGCCGTGTGTTTTTTCAAGACGTGCGATATTTCAATGCCCGAATGTGCAGTGACGGAATACGAGGGATTTGACGAGGACGAGTTACGGACATTGGTTGGGTTTTGCGATAAGAATAAAAAAATGATACTGAGTTTTTACTCGAATGGAGAACCTATGGCACAAATTTTCAAAACCGATGAATATACGGTTTATCATTGGTCAAACGAATATTGCGGCGTTGTCCTCGAACCTATCCACGCGCATATTTCCGAAAACAACCCCTCGCCGAACGGGACAAAACTATGGGTCGGAAACAAGGGCAAAGTCCGCCTTGTCCATAACAATTCGCAAATCCCCGAACACGATTTAACCAAATTGATGGACGAGATTTCCAAACGGCACAACGAGATTATAGCCTCGTGGTTTAAGTATTTTGAAAACGAAGGAATTACATTTCACAAGTCGGTGTATGAACAAGAATGAAAACAATAGTAATCCCCCCCGAATTTGACAACATACGCGCGGATAGATTTTTCCAAAAACAATACCCGTCCTTGACGAACGGGGTAATACAAGGCGCGTTCCGCAAAAAGCAAATCAGAGTCAACGGCAACCGCTACGCTCCCGACACGCCCCTTAAAACGGGGGATACCA
>JAISLG010000102.1 GCA_031260615.1 Oscillospiraceae bacterium
TCATCGAAACAGATTACTAATATACGGTATATGTCACGGCGGTATATGTCACGGCGGTATATGTCACGGTGGTATGTGTCACGGCGGTATATGTCACGGCGCAATGTGGACATTGCGCCCTACACGACACAAATATGGTTGACGCGACAATTATGGTGTAGGCGATAAATATGGTTGATGCGACGTATTGCCGATTGTTTTTTTGGAGATAAATATGCAATTACCCACGCGGTATAATCCCGTACTCTACCCCACACTATACAAACCAGCCACACGCAATGATAAGTTGCGCGCGGTGCTGTGCTTTTTATTGTCGGGGTTGTCGATTGGGTTGATACCGCATATTCTCGGGGTTGCCTTTACGGGTAGTATCATTCACGAGTTGTTGCCCTATTTAGCAAATAGCGTGTCGGGTTGGTTCGGAATGGGCGAAGTGTTCAATGTCAGCGTAATCGGTGGTGTCGGAGCGGCAATTGCCAATATCACGGTGCCGCTTATCGCCGCCATTGGCAGTGCATTTGTATGGCTCGGCGGCGGTGTAACCGTACTACACCGACATAACGCCGCTATGCAAATATCCGAAAACCCCGAACAACTCGCCCGTATTGATGTCACAGGTAATGTCGCGGACAGAACAGGGCTTGCGTTACTCAATGATATATCGAAACTTAACGGCGCAGGGTATTTTCGGTTCGCCGAACTCGACAACGATACGGGCGAACTCGTGTTTAACAATGCTCCGAAAACGGGCAGTACACCGAAATCCCGCGTGGAATTTGTACCGTATGTTAAACGTCCGATGTATCCATTCGTAACGGCAGTGGTTACAGCTGTTGTATTCCCTGCCTTGTTTGTCGGGTTATTCTCGAATGTTGTCGGGTTATTGCTTGCCGCTGTCGGAGCGGTCGGAGGGTATTTTGTCGGGCGGATTATCACACCGAGTTTTATACAATACGCGGCTCGACCGCGCATTACCGCGGCGAACCCGAACTTGCTCGTGAGCAGTGCCGGGACTGAAATACTTGAACTCCTTAAACTGCGCAAAGAGGAACTCCGCATCCACGCGAATTACTTCACGGACGGGGAAATCAAGACACCTCTCACTCGCATTATATTCGCAATTGAACGCATTATAAAGGAGGTATCGGAAAAGCCCGACCTCGGAAAACTATTTTCAGAACTTGCAAAGTTTCAACTGACGGGAGCGAACAACTTACTTGACGAATACAAAGAACTGAACTTCTCGCAACGCGACGCTCCCGAAACACGGCGCGTGTATAAGAAACTGTGCGCGCTTATACAGAAAATGGCGACCAGTACGGAAACGCAATTACACGACTTGTCGAGCCAACGCCGCCTTGCTATGGAGGCGGAGATAACAGCGTTAGAACGGTCACTCGGCGTGGACGAAATCAAGATAGAACACCCATAACAGGGCAAGAGGCACATATCGCACGTTGGGGGCTTTGCCCCCAAACCCCCACAAGGGGGCTGCGCGCCCCCTTGACCCTGCGGTACTCGCCGTACGGGCTGGAAGTTGCGAGGACAACCAAATTTATTCAGAGGGTTTGTTGTTGCGAATACAAGTGACGACAGGCAACAGGCATATCGCACGATAACCCGTAAATGTGTCGGGTTGGTATGGGGTTGGGTTGGTTGCCCTTATCTTTATAATTTATTATATATCGGAGGATTAAAATGAAATATATCACTAACGCTAAAATCGTTACCCCTACGGGAGTATTGGAGGGGGTCGTACTCGCCTATGATGAAAAAATAAGCGGAGTAATACGCGACACCGACATACCCGACAATACTGTCAAATCGGATATAATTGATGCCAAGGGGAACTATGCGTTACCCGGGCTTGTCGACATACACATACACGGGTATCTTAATAAAGACGCATCTGACGGGGATACGGACGGGGTAGTTACAATGGCGGAGGGCGTACTCAAAAACGGTGTTACTACATTCTTGCCGACAACAATGACGGTTTCGTACCTGGAACTCGAAAAGGCATTCGACAGTATCCGTGCCGCGCAGAAGATAACCAATGATGATACAAAGGCATACGCGAACATTGCGGGGATACACGCGGAGGGACCGTTTATCAATGCCAATAAAAAGGGAGCGCAAGCGGCGGAGAATATTCGGAAGCCCGATGTCGAGTTTGTACTCAAACACAAGGATATAATCAAGTCGATAACGATTGCGCCCGAAGTTGAGGGAGCATTAGACTTCATAAAAAGAATATCGGCGGAAACGGACATATTATTATCGCAAGGGCACACCGACGCAACATACGAGCAAGCGATAGAGGGCATCAAATCGGGTATCAAATCCACAACGCACTTATTCAATGCACAAACGGCACTTAACCACCGCAACCCCGGCGTAGTCGGCGCGGCGTTAAGCACGGACATATATTCGGAGATAATCGCGGACACATTCCACGTCCACAAGGGCGTATTCCAAATAGTATACAACGCAAAGAAAGACAAACTGATACTAATCACGGATTGCACACGCGCGGGCGGAATGCCTGACGGGGAATATTCCCTTGGTGGGCAACCGATATTTGTAACGGGGATAAAGTGTCTATTGAAGGACGGGACAATTGCGGGGAGCGTACTCAAACTGAACGAAGCGGTACGGAACTTTGCGAAGAACACGACAGTACCCGTGGAGCAAGTTGTAAACGCGGCGAGCCTTACCCCGGCGACGGCAATTGGAATAGCCGACCGCAAGGGTTCACTCGAACGGGGCAAGGACGCGGATATTGTAATCGCGGACGAGGAGTTTAATGTATTGTCGGTGATTAAGGGCGGAAATCGAGTGTACGCGAAGTGAGGCGGACAAACTTGGTTACTAAGAGGAGAAGATAAACAATGGCGAGTACAATAGATATGAAAACAGCGGGGAATATGGTTTATGAGTATTTGCTGTCTGATTTGCTGAAAGTCAAATACGAACAACCCGAATTTTATGATACGTTTGCAAAAATAGTCAATGACGAACGCTCCCGATTGGCAAGGACGTTTGACATTGACAATTTGCCGCCCGTGCCGACGAAGGACGAAAAGTAATATAAAGGAAAACCAACAATGGCAAGTAAAATAAATATGAAAACAGCTGGGGTAATAATATTTAATTACCTATTAGACGATTTAGAATTAGCAAAATACGAACAACCCGAATTGTATGACGCGTTAGCGAAGATAATTACAAAAGAACGCGGACGTATTGCGGAGACGCTCGGTATTGACAATTTGCCGCCCGTCCCGACGAAGGACGAAAAGTAATATAAAGGAGAACCGAGAATGGCGAGTACAATAGATATGAAAACAGCAGGGGTAATGGTATTTAATTACCTACTGGACGACCTTAAATTAACGAAATACGAACAACCCGAATTTTATGACGCGTTTGCAAAAATAGTCAATGCCGAACGCGGACGTATTGCGGAGTCGTTCGGCATTGACAATTTGCCGCCCGTGCCGATGAAGGACGAGAAGTAATATAAAGGAGAACCGAGAATGGCGAGTACAATAGATATGAAAACAGCAGGCTTTGAATTTTATTCCGCGTTGTTGTACGAATTGGAACTTGCAAAGTACAAAGACCCCGACGGCTATCTTTCCGTAAGCAAAGTCGCAAACAATCTCCGTACGCATATCAGCAACGTGTACGGTATTGACAATTTGCCGCCCGTGCCGATGAAGGACGAAAAGTAACGAGAATAATACAAATGCGAAAACAAAAAATATACCTCGACACATCGGTAATAAGTTGCCTGTTCGCGAGTGAAACTCCTGACAGGCAAGTGGATACACGCGAGTTTTGGAAGCGTGTAAAAAACAACGAGTTTGAAGTTGTTTTGTCGGACGTAACACAGCAAGAAATAGACGATTGTCCTATGCCAAAAAAAGAACAAATGACAAATGTACTTTTGGGAATCGCTTATACAAAGTTAAGCGAGAGTGACGGTTCACTTTTGCTTAGTCAACAGTATATTGAACGGGGCGCATTACCTCCAAAGTGCATTGATGATGCACTGCACTTGGCAATCGCCACGCTGAATAGTTGTGACATAGTAGTATCGTGGAACTTCAAACACTTGTCGAACGACCGCGCGCGCAGTATTGTAACGACTGTAAATATTGAGAATGGATACAAGCCGTTACAGATATTGCCGCCGTTTGGTGTTTAACAAGATTTATGGAGGATTAAATTATGGAAACTGAAAAAAAAACATTTGAACTTCTCGGGCGTCAACCCGTCAAGGAATTGTTACCCGAGGAGTTCGCAAAACTTTCGGACAATGATAAAGCAAGGGTTCAACAAGAAATATTAGACGACTTTGCCCGTGATATGGACGAGATAGGGCGACTAATGGAAACAGGAATATATCAACCTAATATTATGGGCATTTTCCGAGAAATATCGGAAGGCAAAAAAACTGTATTTGATATAGACGACATACACGAGTTGCGGATACGGAATTACGAAAAATATTCACAAATGCCGCTCGAAGACGCTCGCAAAATTCGCCGCGAAAAATCAGACAGGGTTGAACGGGAAATAGAACGCCTACGCCAAGAACAGCAGACACGCCTATCCGCGCAACAATCGCAATCTGCAACGGACGTTGTGTAAATTCACCCCCTCCTCCGCGCCGTGCCGTCCAAATACGAAACAGACTAAAAAAAATTAAAAATAAAGGTAGGTCTCCAACAATGGGCTTGTATAAAGATTTTCGCGATAATCCAAACCGTATGGTGGACAAATGGATGCATTATTTTCCCGTGTACGAAAAGCATTTTGGACGGTTCGTGAACCAAAGTGTAAATTTTTGGGAAATAGGCGTGTGTATGGGTGGTTCGGTTCAGATGTGGGACAGGTACTTCGGGCCTTTCGCGCAGATAATCGGTATTGATATTCTCCCCGAATGTAAGCAGTTCGAGAACGGTAATATCCATATCGAGATTGGCGACCAAAAGGATACTGAGTTCCTCGAATTTTTAGTTGATAAGTACGGCCCGCCCGATATTGTCCTTGACGACGGCAGCCATATAATGTCCGATGCTTGTCAGACGTTTGATTTCCTGTACCCGAAAGTCAGTAAGAACGGCGTGTATATGGTCGAGGATATGCATACCGCGTATATGAGTGGCATTTATGAAGGCGGACTCAAAGAACCGGGCTCGTTTATCGAGAAAAGTAAGGATTTAGTCGACAGCATGAACCGTTTCAGCGGACTCCCGACAGCGTTCGCCGATACCATTTTTGAGATAGCGTTTTACGAAAGCATAGTTTGTTTCGAGAAAATTAAATGGCATAATAATTTCCGTTCGTTGCACACGGCAGGGAATTTTAATATCACCACAACAAACGAAAATATTTGGGGCAATGTTGTGGGAACAGCGACTACACACGCACCCGGGGGTATGGCAACGCTGGAAACTGTGCCGATAAAACCGTAAACGGCGGCGTGGCACTGCCGTGTGGCAAGTACGGGTCAGTTGCGGCACTATTGTCGAACGAACGTGCGCGCAATATTGTTTCGGCTGTAAATGTTGAGTGCATAATAATACCAAGTATAATACCCCACAAAGGAGAAACCCCAACAATGGCAACTTCAATAGATATGAAAACAGCAGGGATAACTATCTGCTCGACGACCAGTTATCAAATATAAAGACCCCGATTATTATGACAAGTTCGCGAAAATAGTAGGCTTTGAACGTAACCGTATCGCGGAGTTGTTCGATATAGATAATCTCCGCCCCGTGCCGTCTAAGGACGACATTGATGAAGTATAATCCCACTTACTCAACCAAAAAATTTATAAGGAAAACTATGTCACTACGCGTATCACATTTAGTAAAGAGATACGGCGAATTTACCGCAGTGGACGACCTCGACTTCGAGTTGAGTGCGCCCGGCGTGTTCGCGCTACTCGGGAGTAACGGCGCGGGTAAGACTACATCTATGCGCGTTATACTCGGTATGCTCGCGAAAGAAAGCGGCTCCGTCGAATGGGACGGTAAACCCCTTAAACCCGCCTCGGGTAGTGTCGGATACCTCGCCGAAGAACGCGGTCTGTACCCCAAATACAAAATAGGCGAGCAACTCGCTTACTTCGCGCGCCTCAAAGGTATGCCTAAATCCGCCGCCGATGAAGCTATCGGGAAATGGCTCTCGCGCCTCGGTGTCGAAGAATACCGATATAAAATCCCCGACCAACTCTCAAAAGGTAATCAACAAAAAATTCAACTCGCGTGTGCCTTAATCGCTGACCCCGAATTGCTCATTCTCGACGAACCACTCTCAGGACTCGACCCCGTAAATTCCGATTTATTCCGCGCCGTTATCCGTGAACAGATTGACGCGGGTAAGTACATCATTATGTCCTCCCACCAAATGCCCGTTGTGGAGGAATTTTGTGAGCATATCATTATTATGCACCGAGGGAAAACCGTGTTACAGGGCGACCTCAATAATATCAAGCGCGGTTACGGTCGTGTCAACCTCTCCGTTAAAGCAGATGAGAATATTATTGCCCTCGCCGAGGAATTCGGACTCGCCGTTGTGAAACAAACCCCCAATGGTGTCGACTTCCGTGTCCCAAGTGAGTATAATGCCCGTCAGTTCCTCAGAAAAGCAGTGGATACAAATGTCAATATCGTTAAGTTTGAGTTGCGTGAGCCTACCCTTCACGAAATATTTGTCGAGAAAGTTACAGGCGTTGGCGGCGACTCCGCCGAAAAAATCGAGAAGGAGGCGGCACTATGATTGCTAAGGGTTGGAAAGATATTTTCCGTTTCACTTATCTCCAAACACTTAAATCTAAGGCTTGGCGAATCAGTACCATTATTATACTGCTGTTTGTCGTCTTGATTATACTCGCTATGAACTTCCTCACGCCTATCCTACTCGAAACAAATAAAGAACAGAGTAACGCCGAATTGCCCGGGATTACCGCGCCCCTTGAAACCGAACCGATACAATCCGAACCAACAAAGTCCGAACCCACAAGCAATACCGACACGACAGTCCCCCCCGGTAATACAGGCACTAATACCGACAATACCGACAATATCGGCAATACCGACAACACCGATAACACGGACGTACCCGTTATATCGGGGGATACCGAACCGCCCGTAAGTGACGGCGGAACTGCCGTTACCACCGCGCCGAGCAGTAACGGAACACAGACAATGTACCGCCCGTCTAACGATAAGACTACCCTCTTTATCCTGAATCAACTCGACATTAAACAATACAACTCCGACCTACCCGCCGATATTGCCGCGAAACTCGCCGCTATCGGGTTTAATGCTATCAACGTGACGGAAGCACAATACAATGAACTGCTGACTGAGGTGAAATCCTCGGCACTACCAATGGCGGCGGTTAAAGTATTCCGATACGACGACGGGTATCAGTATATCAAGGACGAGTACCAAATACTTGTGTCGCACCCGTCCGATACTACTGTACTCACGGAATCGCAGTACAGTGCGGTTGCGTACTACGTCAAGAACGCAATTCAGGACGCGCAACTCGAAGTGTATGGGGTTGACCCGAACGAATACCGCAAAAACAACCTTAACATTACCGCGCATTATGAAGTAGCGGGCGACGGCGAAATATCGGACGTGGAAACATTCGTGAATGTAACCGTGCCTATGCTTGTCGCTGTATTGCTGTTCGCGTTTATTATAACGTACGGTATGTTAATCGCGCAGTCGATTGCGCTTGAAAAATGCTCGCGCGTTATGGAACTATTATTAACATCTGTGCGCCCCCTCGCCGTCATAGTAGGTAAAATACTTGCTATGGGTTTGGCGGCGGTTACGCAAGTAATACTAATAATCGCCGTGGGCGCGGCAAGCCTATTCGCGAGCGCGCCGTTCGGAGCATTCAAGTATATTTTCAGCGACGACTTGACCGCAACGGGCGACGGCGACGCGCTTGATATAGTATGGCTGAAAAAGGGCTTAGGCGACGCATTCTCGGGCATTGAACCGATTGCGATTGTATGGGTTATCCTTGTGTTTGTTCTTGGCTTTGTATTCTACTCGTTAATCGCGGGTGTAATCGGAGCAACCGTAAACCGCAGTGAGGACTTGCAATCCGCTATGCAACCGCTATCATTCTCGGCACTCGTAGGCTTTTTCTTGGCATATTACCCGTCCTTGTTTTCAATGGGTTCTGAAAAGGCGAACTTGTTTGAGCAGATAAGTTGGTACTTCCCGATGTCCGCGCCATTCGCACTACCGGGAGCATATATCGTCGGGCGGATTACAGACGCGCAAATGGGGATTGCAATTGTTGTACTCGCTCTCTGCGACCTGTTACTTGTGTTCCTTATCTCGAAAGTGTATGAATATGTAATCGTAAACACGGGGAATACAATGAAGTTGAAGGACATTGCAAAAGTGTTCAAGAACAGGCGGGCTACAAAATAATAGACAAGGCAAAGGGCAACAGGCAAGAGGGCAAAAGGCAAAGGGCAACAGGCAACAGGCAACAAAAAGAACGAGGGGCAACGAAGGGAACGGCAGGGGGCTGCGCGCCCCCTGCACCCCGCGGCAGCGTGACGCTGCACCCTTGAAGCGGCGAGTACAACCAAATTTATTTAGAGGGGCGTTTGTTGCGCTTGCAAGTGAACGTCATACTTTTTTGGTGTTTTTAACGGATACACATATCAACAAACCAACCGCCCCCTTGTTTCCATACTCAACCGCCCCCTTGTTTCCATACTCAACCGAAAGCCCCCTTACGAGGGAATGGAAGTATACACCGAACCAACAATAATTGAAAGACGAGCTTTCTTTTCT
>JAISLG010000121.1 GCA_031260615.1 Oscillospiraceae bacterium
GGGGCGCGTGTGTAATCCTTGCTTATTTCGGTCGGCAAATTCGGGTCCATAGTGAGGTGGTCGCCCGTCAGTATAATGGTAGTATCGGCAAAAAAGTCCTGTTCAGACAGCCACTCGATAAATTCCGCGAGCCGTTCGTCGGAATAGTGTATCACATTCTTGTATTGCGACGACTTCACATCTGTATCGAACACGGTCGGCATATTATTATCGGGGTAACCGTCGGGAAAATGCGTGTCCGCAGTCAGGAACGAAAAGTTAAAGTTACCGCCGTTACTACTTGCCGTTTTCGCCGCTTGGAGTATGCAATCTCTCGCGTAAGTGAATAATTTATTATCCTCGAACCCCCACCACTCATCGTAGTCGGGCGGAATATACTCGTCCTCGATAGCGGTATAGTAGTCATAAACGCGATAGTGATGCGACGTAAAGAATGCGCGCCGCGCCCCGAAAGACGCGTCCGAGCCGCACAAGAAGTAATTGTTATACCCGTTGTCGTAGAGTGCGTCGCCGAGGGTGTACATATCGTCCACGCGGAGTTGTTGCGGCGTATCCTTATTGAGTCCGTCAATGATATTTTGCGGCGTAATCTGCGGTATTAGCGGAATGCCCGTATTTATGGAGAACAACGCGCCGCTCGTCCAAGTTGACCCGGGGAGCATAACCGCGCCGCCGATTTTGTCCGTACCCGAGAAGTTGACATTAGTCTTAGCGTATTCGGTAAGTTGCGGCATAAGGGATTTAACGAACGCGCCCCCGTCATTCACACTCGTGAAACTGCTCTCGAAACTTTCGAGGTAAATGACAATGAGGTTACGCTTATCGCCGAAAGCTACCTTATCCTTGTCGAGTGCAACATAGTTGTTTTCGATGAAGTTAGACTTGTTTGTATATCGAACTCCCTCAGCCCAAAATTCGGGGTTGATTGTGTATATTGCAAAGAACGGTATAGTAATGGACAAAGCCGACACTTTGGTAACGAATCGGCGGTACTTATGCGTAACTCCCGCCCGTTCGGATATTACACTCCGAACCTTTTTGTGCCTCAGCATTATGGCGCGTCCGACGAAAATTGCAGTTGCGCATAACAGCGCGGGGAGGAGTGCCTGCAAGTAATAGCGCGTATAAAACGACATATCCGACTTCGCGCCGGGAACGATAAACCAAAAGATAATCTCATAGAGTTGCACGGACGAGAATGCCCTTGCCGAGAACCGAAACGAGAACATACCGATAAATAGTGCGGCAACCACCGCAAAATACAAAGTCGAACGGATAATCTTCCGTTTCAAAGACGCGTTTTTAAGTTTGTCCTCGTACCCGTCAAACTCGTCCGTTTCCGATGTATCGGCTTGGTTGCCGTCTTTACTATTTTTATCATTGCGCTCATTGCGCCGTTTAGCGAACAGATTTTCCAAATACACGAACAGGAAAACAGTCGCGAACATAACTATCGCATATATTATACACCCGATTACGAAGTCGGTGATTTCGAGGACGTAACAAAGAAGCAGCGATAATATGTACAGTCCGGCGACCTCCCCGACCGTTATCGGGAGCGAATTTTTCGTGAATAGTCTTTTGAACTCTTTTTTCATAGAAACCTTCCCCTCCCTTACTCAAACATCCATTTACAATAATTGATTATATTATTGTCTGTGCAAAAAGTCAACGTAAAAAATTATCCGTTATTTTTGGAATGTTAAATCAAACCAAATCGGACAACTGTTCCTCCACGAAACCAATGTCGAATACACCCGAATCAAACGTATCATTTTTAAGCAGATTAAGCAAAAAGTCCACATTAGTGTCCACCCCGTCAATTAACACTTCCGAGAGTGCGACAATCATTTTGCGAATGGCGGACGGTCTATCTTTCGCGTGTACAATAACCTTAGCAAGCATATTATCGTAAAACGGCGGTATCTCATAACCCTGATACACTGCGGTATCCACGCGCACCCCGAACCCCCCGGGCAAATGAAGTCCCGTAATCTTACCAGGTGACGGGCGGAAGTTAAGTGTCGGGTTTTCCGCGTTCACCCGACATTCAATTGAATGTCCGTAAAATATCACATCGGTTTGCGCGAACGGTAATTTTTCCCCGTCCGCAATGCTGATTTGCGCCTTGATTAAGTCGATACCCGTAACCGCCTCGGTAACGGGGTGTTCGACTTGAATACGCGCGTTCATCTCCATAAAATAGAATTGCTTATTTTTGTCGAGGAGGAATTCGACAGTACCCGCGTTTGTGTAATTCGATGTAACTGCGGCTTTGACCGCCGCCTCCCCCATAGCCTTGCGGAGTGTCCCGTCCACGGCGGGCGAAGGGCTTTCCTCCAATACTTTTTGCCGTCTGCGCTGGCACGAGCAATCCCGTTCCCCGAGGTACACGCAATTTCCGTATTCGTCCGCGAGTATCTGTATCTCAACGTGTCGCGGATTTTGTATTAGTTTTTCGATATACACGCCGTCGTCCCCGAAACAAACCATCGCTTCGGCTTTCGCGGCGGTGAACGCGGCTTGTAATTCCTCCGCGTTGTTTGCGGGGCGTATTCCGCGACCGCCGCCCCCGGCACTTGCCTTTACAAGCACAGGGTATCCCATATTATCACACAGTTTAAGCGCGGAATCAATATCCGCGACAATGCCGTCACTCCCGGGTATAACGGGTACGCCATTGGCTTTCACGGCGTTTTTAGCATTCGCTTTGTCGCCGAGCGCAGTAATCTGCTCCGATGTCGGTCCAATCCATTTTATACCGTTGTCCGCGCAGAGTTTTGCAAATTCAGCACTCTCGGACAGGAAACCAAACCCGGGGTGTAACGCGTCCGCGCCCGTTTTCTTACACGCTCCGATAATCGCGTGCATATTAAGATAACTGTCCTTAGATTGCGGCGGACCGATACAAACACTCTCGTCCGCAATAAGGCGGTGGAGTGCATTGTTATCACCCGATGAATACACGGACACAGACGGCAGATTTAACTCTCTGCACGCCCGTATAATCCGCACTGCAATCTCGCCGCGATTTGCTATCAATACTTTGGTAATGTTTTTCATACACACACTTTATTTTAGTCGAGTAGTCGAGCCAACCTACACGCAATAATCTAAATCGGCATTAAGGGTGCAGTGTCATGCTACTGTGGGGTGAGGGGGGCAAAATTCCCAATAGATAAGCCAAATTCAGTTATACTCCTTGCGTTTCCGTGACACAAATACAATCAAAGCCGCACCCGTTATTACAAACCCGAAAATGGTGGGTATCGTCCGTGCTTTCCGCGTGTATTGAAATCGGCATACCCACCGACAATACCGCCATCGCCAAAACCCCAACGATTATTTTTTTGAGTTTCATAGAGTTTAATTTCTTTTAATTAATATTATACGGACGTTCTCGTAAATTACAAACAGTATGCTGACAAGGGTGCAACACCTTATTGCAATTAGTTGTTTACTTGCGCAAGTCGAATACCCGTTTTGCCTTCCCCTCGTATCGTGTGATACTCTTCGGTTCAACGAGGGATACTTTTACATCGAGTCCGATTATGCTTTTCAGATTGTGGCGAATGTCCGCGCGCAGTTTTTCAAGTTTTGAGTAACTGTCGAGTAAATCCCCGTCCGCTACTTCAATCTTCACTTCGAGGGTATCGCTGTCCGATTTGCGGTCGGCGATAATCTCGTAGTGCGGAGCGGTACCAGCCGTCCCCATTATAACACTTTCGATAGCGGTCGGGAATACATTAACGCCCCGTATTTTCAGCATATCGTCTGTCCGTCCACTTGCCTTTGCCATTCGCACGGTAGTACGCCCACATTCGCACGGCGTATAGTCGAGCGATGTAATATCGCGCGTGCGGTATCGAAGTAACGGCAACGCTTCACGTCCAAGGCAAGTTACAATCAACTCCCCTTTCGCACCCTCGGGCAGTGTTTCAAGTGTTTCGGGGTTGATTATCTCGGGGAGGAAGTAGTCCTCGTTAAAGTGGAGGCCCTGACGGAGTTCACATTCGCCCGACACACCCGGCCCCATAAGTTCACTCATACCGTAGTTGTCGGTGATGAAGATATTAAGTGCGTGTTCGGCGCGTTCACGCATTTCGGCTGTACAACCCTCCGAACCGAGTACCCCGTATTTTAGTGCAAAGTCTTTAGTTATGTCGATACCGAGGGATTTCGCGGTTTCACCGATATGCACCGCGTATGAGGGAGTGGATACGAGAGCGGTTGCTTTGAGGTCGGACAGGAGCATAATCTGTTTTTCGGTGTTACCGCTCGACACGGGAATAACCGCCGCGCCGATTTTCTCCATACCGTAGTGTAACCCGAGCGCACCCGTGAACAACCCATACCCAAACGATATTTGCACAATATCGGACGCGCCGACACCCGCCGCGCTTGCAATACGGGCAACGCATTCCGCCCACAGCCCAATATCGTTATGCGTGTATCCGACAACAGTCGGCTTACCCGTAGTACCGCTACTCGCGTGAAACCTTGCAATTTTCGAGGTTGGCACGGCAAGCATACCATAAGGGTAAGTATCGCGGAAGTCCGTTTTATCGGTAAACGGCATATACTTTATATCGCCGAGCGTTTTAATTTTATACGGGTCGAATTTGGCAGTGTCGAATTTAGCGTGGTAACGCGGTACTTTTTCGTACGCATATACCGCCGCGTGTTTTAACTTTTCGAGTTGAAACCGTTCAATCTCCGCACGGGGTGCAGTTTCCGCTTTTGGGTTAAATATCATAGAGGTGATTTCCTTTACCGATTTAACATTTTAACGCGCTGTATTGTTTTTGCAAACGGCGGTTGCAATTCGGGTCGCCGAAAAGCGTAACCGTGCGTTTTTTTAATACGTTAGGGGACATTACACTGCGCCGCTGTTATTCGCGTTCAACACCATGAACGAATACCCCAAATCGGGGGAATACGTTGACACGGGCGAGAAGTGTAGGACTATCTGGTCGTCGGGGATTGCGGTGGTAACGGGATACACTTTGAAAAAGGTTTCCTCGTTATCGTAAGGGTCGTATTCGGTGTGTAACGGCGACGCGAAATAATCCGACATCAACTCGTTATCGGAGGCGATGTATAACCCGTAGTCGTCGAATTTAGCCGTACCCGAAAAGAGCATATGCACGGCGAGTTCATCGTCCGTCAGCGGAATATCGGATTCGCGGTCATCGGGAGCGGACGGGTTTTTACGCCCGATTACAACGGTCGAGCCGTAAACGGGTACACTGTCCGACGGGTAGTATAGCCATTTTATCTTATACTCGCACACAACCATCTTGGCAATCGGCGTTTCGATAGTGGGGAACAGCAAACTGTTCGGCGAGAAAGAATCCACAACGAACGTCCGAACATCAAGCAACCATACAACGGGTTGTGGTTCGGCGGTAGTTTCCTCCTCCGTCACGGCAGTATCAGACGTGTCGGGGGCGGGGGTCGGATTGTTATTTTTACAGGCGGTTGCCAGTAATATTGGCAGTATAAGGAGAACCGCCGCTAATTTTTTTATAAAACTCATTGTAACATTATATTTTCCGTGGTAGAATAAGTCAAATGTTTTCGCAAAAAAATAAATCAGATAGGAGTAGTAAGTTTTAATTATGTC
>JAISLG010000143.1 GCA_031260615.1 Oscillospiraceae bacterium
ACGATTGACCCGTACTTGTTCAGAGGTTGCACCGCGCTCGAAACCGTCAATTTAACAAAAAGCATAAAAACTATCGACATCTATGCTTTTGAAAACACATTGTCTTTGAAAAACATCGACTTGTCGATTACGCAAACCGCGACAATCGGCGAGGGTGCGTTCCAAAACTGCCCGCAACTTGAATCTGTGACTTTTCCCGAAACTTTGAAAACAATCGGGTATAAATCGTTCAAAGACGACGTTGGCATAACCGAGGTTAATTTTAATGAGGGGCTTGAGATAATCAACAAGGGCGCGTTTTTCAACTTGCCTTTGATAACAAATATCGTTATCCCCGACAGCGTAACCTACATCGGCAGTGATTTTTATAACTCGACATCCTCTGCGCGTTATACTGAACAGGCGTTCGGGCTATGTACCGCGCTCACGACTTTTACGTTCGGGGCAGGCGTTGAAACGATTGACCCGTACTTGTTCAGAGGTTGCACCGCGCTCGAAACCGTCAATTTAACAAAAAGCATAAAAACTATCGACATCTATGCTTTTGCAAACACCTTGTCTTTGAAATACATCGACTTGTCGATTACGCAAACCGCGACAATCGGCGAGGGCGCGTTCCAAAACTGTCCGCAAATTACCCGTGTTGTATGTCCGCCAACCTTGAACACTATCGGATACAAAGCGTTTAAGGATTGCACGTCGTTGACGTCAATCGAATTTAATGACAACTTAAGGACTATCGACAAAGGCGCGTTTTTTAATTGCAAAAATCTTGTCGGTGTTAATATCCCCGACAAAGTTACCTTATACAGTGACTGGTATAATTCGACAGGCAGTTCGCGCTACACTGAGCCGACATTCGGCGATTGCACCTCGCTTTTGTATGCCACGTTCGGGAGCAAAATACTCGGGATACCCGCGTATATCTTCCGCGGTTCAACTAACCTCGAAACGGTGATTATCCCCGACAACTATATCACATCCATTGACGCTGCGGCATTTACGGGGCTTCCGAACCTTACCATTTACGGTGAAACGGGCGGTTTCGCGAACGGTTACGCGGACGCGTACAGTATACCGTTTTTGTCACTTGACCAAGCCCCCGATTATTCACCCATACCCGTTGTCACGAAACAACCCTTGTCGTTAAAAGCGAATTTGGACGGCAACGCAACTTTAACCGTATTTGCAACGGGGGAATCCCTGTCCTATCAATGGTACAAAAACGGAGTCGCTATTGACGGGGCGACCAAATCAACGTATAAAGCCGTTACGTCCACCTTGAATGTCACCCCGTATTACTGCAAGGTTACGAACACTGCTCCGAACGCAAGACCGACAAGTGTCGCAACGTATACCGTTACGGTTTCGGTTGAATTAGACACCGAAATACCGCGCGGCGATGTAAACAATGACACTTACTACACGCTTGACGATATTATATATTTACGGCGGTACCTTGCCAACTGGGACGAATACAAAACCATTGATTATTCCTCCGCCGATTTAGGGCGCGATGATACAATAAATATATCCGACCTTATAGCACTCCGCCATTTTATCCTCAACGGGTAATACGCCCCCACACAGCCATACAATCCCCGATATTTGTCGGGGATTGTTTTGTTTGACATACAGGGCGATACCCGATATAATCTATGTATCTGTGTTTCCAAACCCAAACCCAAACCCAAAGAGGTATTAAAAATAAATAAGGTACTATTTTTTTTCGGGGCGGACAAAGCCGCTCTCGAACGGCTGAAAAAGCCGACTAATATCTGTGTAATCGGGCTTTTCATTGCGATTTACGTCCTGCTCGAACGGTTCTCGTTTATCCCCGTACCGTGGCTCAAAATAAACTTTGGGTTCCTCGCGCTGATGAGTATCGCTATGCTGTTCGGACCGTTCACGGCGGTTATCGCGGCGATACCGTGCGATATTTTAGGGGCGATGTCGCTCGGGAACGCAATACAACTGCAATTTACGCCCGTTGCTATGATTGAGGCATTGATATACGGAGTGTTCATTTACAAAAACGCGTTAGGGGGTAACCCCGTTTCGTTCGGCATATTTATGAATATAGGACGGCTCGTTGCTATAATAATATGCAATATCTTCCTTAACACTTGGCTGTTATACGAACTTGGCTATCTGTCGCAATCACAGGGATTATGGTTTCAGGTGGGTGCGCGCGTAATGAAAAACGCGGCGGAATACGCGCTCGACGCAGTGTTGATGCCAATGGTATTGATTCCCGTACGTCTGTACTACAAACGGATATTTGAACGGGGAACACACATAGCATAAAGACAGGCACTTTCGATTGGGCGCGGTGTTCCCTCGCCCCTCACTCTTGGGCGCGGTGTTCCCTCGCCCCTCACTCTGGTGGGCTCGTCTTTGTTGTTTGTATGTGTGTAGGTGTGTATGTGTCTATGTGTGTATGTGTGTAGGTGTCTATGAATGTGATAGTTGCTATGAGCGGCGGAGTCGACAGTTCCGCGGCGGTGATGTACCTCCAAGATAGGGGGGGATACGATTTAATCGGGGTTACGCTTAACCTCTATGACAGTGAGCGGATTGTCGAGGGGTGTCGCAGTTGTTGTTCCGCTGACGATGCGATTGCCGTCGCCGCCGTCTGCGCAAGGCTCGGGATAAGACATTATGTATATAATTTCAAAAATGTCTTTGAACGGGAGGTTATTGCTAAGTTCAGGGGGGGATATGTGCGCGGCGAAACGCCGAACCCGTGTGTCGATTGCAATAACCGTATCAAGTTCAAATACTTGTTTGACCGCGCCGAAAGTTTAGGGGTAGAATGCCTTGCTACGGGGCATTACGCGCGTATCGAGGACGATAACGGGTGGAAGTTAAAACGCGCCGTTACCGAGGACGGGAGTGAGAACCCGAAAGACCAAAGTTATGTATTATACGGCATACCTAAGCGGTTGTTGCCGCGCATATTGTTTCCGCTCGGGGGCAAGTCAAAGGCTACTGTCCGCGCCGACGCGTTATCGCGCGGTTTCGAGAACCATAACAAGCCCGACAGCCAAGATATATGCTTTGTACCTGACGGCGATTACGCGGAATTTATACGGCAATCCCCTGAGTTTCGGGAGCAATGGGGCGGATTTTACGACACGGACGGGAATTATTTTATGCCGCATACGGGATTTATAAACTACACGGTCGGGCAACGGCGCGGACTCGGTTCATTCGGATTCCCAGCGTATGTTGTGCGGAAAGATGCCGCTACGGGTAACGTGTATGTCGGCGCGGACAGGGAGTTATATGGTAGTGCGTGTACGGTGCGCGACGTGAATTGGCTTATCGGCGAGGGGTACAATTTTAATGACGGCGGTTCGTTGGGTAGTGTACTTGACGGGGAACTCCATTGCACGGCGAAAACGCGATACAAGGCGCGTGACACGGATTGCGCGGTTACCGTACTGTCGGGTAGTACACTCCGCGTGGAGTTCGCCGCGCCCGTCCGCGCTCTTACCCCGGGTCAGCATATTGTATTCTATGACGGGGATACGGTACTCGGCGGCGGCGTGATTCAAGTGTAATGTTGGAGAAAGGCTGAATATATACAGGAGGTAACTATGGTAATCAATATACCTATGACGGTGGACGAACACAAATTTGCTGTTATACGGCAACTGTTCCCGAACTTTGATAAAGGCGAACCCGTGGACGGGGAGGAATATGACCGGGCTGTAAGCCAAAACATATTTTTTGCAAAAGATACCCTTGCCACCGATCGCAAGCAAAAATTAGCGGCGTATCGCGCCACGACAAAACGACTTAACGCAATAGACGACGAACCGCTTGGGGAGGACTATGACAAGATTATGCGCCACAGATTTAACATCAGCAGGGAGTTGGATTTATGACATACTGCCTTGATACGAATATAATATCGTTCTACTTGTACGCGCCATAACACTCCGTAGAAATCTTACAAAATCCCCTTAACGGCGTCGGTAATCACCTTTGCGACATCGGGCTTGTTCATTGTATACAAATGCACTCCGTCCACGCCTGCCGCGATTAACCCGGCGACTTGCGCGACCGAATAGCCGAGCATAGCCTTTTTGAACCCATCCGCGTCCCCCTCGTATTTCGCGAATAACCGCGACAGTTTTCGCGGCAACGATGCGCCGCACATTGTTACCATACGCTGTATCTGCGACACCGATGTAACGGGCATTACCCCCGCGTATATCGGCACATTGATATTTATTGCACGCGCACGGTCGAGGAAATCGTAGAAATATCCATTCTCGAAAAACAGTTGAGATACGAGGAAATCCGCACCGCTATCGGCTTTGCGTTTGAGATTAGCGAGGTCAGCGGCGGGCAAATTCTCGGTATGCCCCTCGGGGTAGCATGCTCCGCCGACACAGAAACGGTCGCCGTATTCCGCGCGGATAAAGGATATTAAATCACTTGCGTGGGCAAAATCGGTTTTCGGCGTAACCCCGTCAACACGGTCGCCGCGCAACGCCAATATGTTGAATATCCGCTTTTCGGACAACTCGGCGAGGACGGCGCGTATATTGTCCTTGTCGGAATTTAGGCAAGTTAAATGCGCCACGGACGGTATTTTATGCGCGTCCTGTATATGCGATGCGATATTCACGGTGGCGGCGGAGTTTTCACTGCCGGCGGCGGAGTACGTTACGCTGATAAAACTCGGATTATACGACGCGAGGAGTTTCAGCGGTTCGAGTACAGTAGATGCCGCGCTGTTTTTTTTCGGTGGGAATACCTCAAAGGATATGCCTTTGGTAGCGGTTATCTTGTACAATGTATCGCCGCGGACAGTTACGGGCAGTTTCCCCGTCGCAGTATTATTCGTGTCAGAATCCATCTCATTTCCTCCGTTATGTGGGTATGTTTTACTTCTCTGCCCAATTCGCAACTTCAAGCGTAGGTATCCGCTCGAAGTGCTTGGTATTGTCCGTGACGAGCGTATACCCGTTCGCTATGCAAAACGCCGCGATTAGTATATCCGCGTCCTCTATGATACGCCCTTCTTTGGTAAGGTCGGAGTATATCTCACACGCCCTGTCAAGCATAGCCCTGTCAACATCGCCGACAGGGCATAAAGGAATAAATCCGTCTACAAACTCGGCTAATTTTGTTGTTGAGTTATGTCGGATAAAGCCGCGTTTAACCTCGTAATAACTTATAGGGCACATTACAAAAATATTTGTATCCCCTTCGTCATTTATGCGTTTACGGACATTATATCGGTTCTTCAAATAAAATGATATAATGTTCGTATCAAGGCAATATATCATAATGCTAATGTCCTGTTTATGTTAAATCTTTGACCTATTGCGAGGTCAAATTCTTCATCCAGCGGTTCGTCCTCAATGGCATCAAACCGCTTGTTGAACAATAATAAACCTGCAACCGCTTCTCTCCGTTCGGGAAGCACCTTATCGTAATCTTTTCCGTTCTCCGCGAACAATTCCCGTATCTCCGCATCGGTAAGAGGTACGCGCTCGGCTGATTTTTTGCGGACTTCCTCGTTAATTTTTTCCAGACGTTCCCATTCCGCCATAAAGTTCGCTACATATTTTTCCCGTTCTTCGGGGGTTTCCCATACCCCGTTCTCGTCGTCTTCCCTCGTCACCCTTGGCATTTCACCAGTAAGTTGCTCCACCAAAAAATTCGCGTTTATCGGTTCGTCCCCAAAGTTCGGGAATACCTTCTTCAATATGGCTAACGACTTATCCGTTACGTCCATCGGTACGTTTATTATCATATAATTCTCCTATTTGTAATATATTGACTGCCCCTTGTTTGACTGCCCTTGCCCGACTGCCACTTGCCCGACTGCCCCTCACTCCGAGTCCGCGGCGATTGCATTGATGTTCGTGTCTATCTTCTCCGTTTGGTTTGCTACCGAGGTAATAATCTCCGATATTGCCGACAGCGACGTTTCAAGTGAGGTTACACTCGTCTTGAATTCCGCGCTGATACGCCGCATCGATTTGAGTAACGGCTGTATCGACTCGTTTATTACTTCCGAGGATTGCGCACTCTCCTTCGACCGCGCCGCTAATCGCCGTACTTCCTCCGCTACTACCGCAAAACCCTTCCCGTGTATCCCCGCGCGCGCCGCCTCAACCGATGCGTTCAAGGACAGTAAATTAGTCTGCTCCGACACCGATAGTATGTCATTCGCAAGATGCAAGTATTTTTCAATGCCCACGCTCGTTTCGTCTATCAATGTCTTTATTTTGTCGGTGTTACCCGCTACAAGTTCTACTTGCTCCTGTGTGTCCGTCAAATTGCTTAACTCGCGTTCCGTGTCCTTGCGGAGTTCCGATATGCTGTCCGCGATTATCGATATGTCGTTGCTGAATTTTTCGCGCTGTTCCTTGCGTTTTGAATTTTCCTTTTCAAGTTCGAGTGCGGATATATATAACTGCTTGCGTGCGAAATACACGCAGTTCTCAGGACGGTTTATCCCTATCGAAATCATCTCCGCCATTTGCAGACAAGAATCGTATCCGCAAGCCTGACAGTTACGCGTGCGCTCCTCCTCCGTTTCTTTGAACATCGCAAGATACGCTTTTTCAATCGCACTGTCCGCTGGTTTCCGTACGTCTACCGTCTGTGTCGTGTAACTGCATTTGAAATCGTCAAGTTTCAGTTCCTTGTCGAACGTCTTAAATAAGTCGTATTTGTGCTTTTTGTACGCGTTGGAATTATATACGGCTTGCTTGATTTTGTATACGTTGTATTCCACTGTGTCCGCTTTGAAAACGTGGTTCGTTCCCGTGCCGCCGTTGCAACCGCGCATACAGTTAAGCGCGTCAATCAGTAACGGTAACTGCTGTCCGCTTTTAATACGCCCCTCGTAAGAGCCTAAGTATTTATACAAATCCTCCGTACCCTCGATTTGCCGTACCCACGCTTCGCCATTTGTATGGAACTCAACATTCTC
>JAISLG010000148.1 GCA_031260615.1 Oscillospiraceae bacterium
GTATATAATGATATACACGAATAAGTTTTCATCATACGCGCTTGCGTTTAAGGGTGTGAACGATGATGATAACAATCCTCCGCCTGTCAACACCGACACGTCCGCAATAACGGATACGACTGTTGACGGAATAACAGGCACGAATGTGTCAACGGAAGAACCTCCGACTGTTGCAACTTCGGATACCACGAGCAGTACGGACGCTCCGAACAGTACGGATACGACTGTTGACGGAATAACAGGCACGAACACGTCAACGAACGTGTCAACTGTGTCAACGGACGTGGCAACAAATGAACCGCCGACTGTTGCAACTTCGGATACTGTGGATACAACGAGCACGGACATTCCGAACATTACGGATACCACGACAGGCAACACAGGCATTGTTACGGGTGTATCGACAGATACGTCTGTAACTACGGGAAGTATAGAAAGTAAATACACTACGGACACGACGAGTGGCACTACTGAAACGGGTGAATACTCGAACGAGCCGATAACTGCCGAAACAACGGACACTGGTAGTTCGTCCGAAATCGGCACGGGTACGGGCAGTGATACAGGTAGTGATACAGGTAGTAATACAGCGGATACAACAGTCAATGTAACGGGTGTAACGGGCAGTATTGATACAACGGATACTGTCATTGACACGGGAACGGGTACGGATACCGGCAGTGCCGATACAACGGACACGACTGTAAGCGGTACGGGTAATAATAGCGGCGGTACGGGTACTGCGGATACAACCCACACAACCGAACCGACATCGCCGACTACCCCGAACCAACCGACAACTACGACCACCGCACCCGTGAATACCGAACCCGAGGTAAGCAAAACGCCTACAAGTGCGGTTGTTATCAGCACAAAGGCGACTACAAAAAAGACGGGTAACTCGAGCAATAATTCAGGCAATAATTCGGGCAATAATTCGGGCAATTCAAGCGGCAAAAATCCTAACACGGGTATTGATATAATATTCGGCACGCGCGAATTGTTAGCGATTGCATTGCTCACGCTCGCGGCAACAGTCGGGATTACGGCGCGGAAACGCCGATATACAAAGAAGTAACTGCTTGCACAGGCGTACACGGCTTAGGGGAAACACCTAAGCCGTGTATTTGTTTGGTAGTGGGGGTTACACTTGAATATCCGCTTGGCTAACTTGTAAAAACCGTTCAAACTGTATGAGATACGCGAACAGTTGGGGGGCGGTCATCAGTTGCCCGTACCAGTTTTTGTTGAAGGATTTGCCCTCAGAGTTGAGCAAGTCTTTGAGAGCTTTCTCGCTGAATATTTCGGTGAGGCGGTTTGGTTTGTACAGCAAGTTGCCAAAATCCGACATTACGCGGCTCATATAAGCGGGGTTATGGGTTTTCGGGTATGGGCTTTTTTTTCGCCAGAGAATATTCTCGGGTAACAGCCCTTTCATAGCGGCGCGTACCAACCCTTTTTCGCGACTGTTATGGTATTTGTACTCCCATGGGATATTGTATGCGAGTTCGGCAATGCGCTTGTCGCAGAACGGTACGCGGACTTCGAGTCCAGTTGACATTGACATTCTGTCCTTGCGTTCGAGCAAAACTTGCATAAAATGGTAGTAGTTGAGAGAGAATAATTCGCGCATACGGCGGTCGTTCGGGGTGTCCGTTGGCAGGCAATCCGTATTATGGACTGTTGTCCGAACTACGTCCGCGACATATTCCAACGGGTCGGTGTCGCCTAATAACCCGTGTCGGAGCAACCCCGCGCGTTCACCTGTACTTTCAGACCACGGAAATGCGTGAAAGTAGTTATCGTCCGATAGTTCAGACGTATCATTGACTTTCTTAAACCACGGGTATCCTCCGAAAATCTCGTCCGCACATTCGCCCGACAATGCCACGGGGAATCCTTTCCGAACCTCTTTGCAGAACAACATCAATGAACTGTCCACGTCCGCCATACCAGGCAAATCGCGCGAATCCACTGCCGAGAGCAGTGCCGATGCAACCGCACTATTCGACAATACTACGTCCGTGTGCTTGGTTTGCAGAAACTCCGAGGTGAGTTTAATCCACGGTGCGTCCTCGTCCGGTTGGAACAAAGAGCGTTGAAAAAAGTCGGAATTATCCTCGTAATCGACAGAAAATGTGTGTAATTTTTCGTCACGCGCCGCGAATCTTTTCGCCGCTTGCGCCGATATTACCGAACTGTCGAGTCCGCCGCTCAGGAAACAGCATAGTGGAACATCAGACACGAGTTGCATATCTATCGCGGAAAGTATCAAGGCGCGGATATGTTCCACGGATTCCCTGAAATTTAGGTTGTATTCGTATGCGACAAGTTTCCAATATATTGTCGTTTTTAGGTATGGTTTTCCGCCGTCTTTTCCATACACCGCGTATTCGCCCGGTCGTAGTTCGCGGACGCCCTTATACACGCCCGAGCCGGGTCGCCGAGCAGGTCCGAGCAATGTCAACTCGGCTATTGAGTTTCGGTCGAGTATTTTCGACACTGTATCGTCTGCGAAAATTGCTTTCAACTCTGAACCAAAGGTTAAACTATTGTTAAACTCAACATAAAAGAATGGTTTAACTCCGGCAGGGTCGCGTGCCATAAATAATCGGTCGCCGTCCCAAATTGCAAACGCAAAAATTCCGTTAAATCGCTTGACACACTCTTCCCCGAACGCGATATATGAGTATAATAGTATTTCGGTGTCCGAGTGTCCGCGGATTTCGTAGCCGCGCGATTTGAGTTCGCGGCGGAGTTCCTCGGTATTGTAGAGTTCGCCGTTGTATGCGATTGTGTATTCGCGCCCGTCGCGTCCAGCGCGTGTCATAGGCTGTTTTCCGTGTTCGGGGTCTATTACCGTTAGGCGACGGTGCGCGAAAACGCAGTGCGCGGATATGAATGTTCCCTCCTCGTCGGGTCCGCGCGGCGTGAGGGCGGCGCACGCTCTCGAAAGGTATTTGTTTGTGGTGTCGTTTGCTCCGAAATCCGTGTTGTAGTTGACTTTTCCGGCTAAACCGCACATATTTTCCTCCTTTTATTAAGGTAAAATGATAATGTATAAGTATATGCGCTTGGTTGAAAAAATGTCAGAATATTCCATTTTATAAATAGGATTTAATTGTTTGATTTTAATTGTATTGTGTGCAATTTTGAATTTGGACGAAAATTACAATTGAGCAAACGCGCAACCTAAAATTACACGACATTACACGACATTGCGCGAAAACCCTGAACGCGCTTGATGATATGGGTTAAAAGCGGGTGATTGGTCGTTATCGCCGAAAAAACGTATCTAAAATAGCGGACAAATAATTTATGAATATTATACGATTGTTGCGCTACAAAATCATTTTCAGTCGGGCAAAATTCGTATTGATAAATGACGGGTTTAGGTGATACTCATTGACGGGGCGTTTCGGGATGATTAAAGTTTGGAGAGTGATAGTATGATAAAATTGTTTACATTTGGGTGCAAGACGAACCTTGCCGAGGTATCGGCGGTCGCGGACGATATTTCAAAAATAGGATTTAGTTGTAAAACGCACAATGGAAATGAGATATTCTCACGGAAAAATATTTTGGAAAACACCCGCTTTGCGATAATAAATACTTGCACGGTGACTGAAAATGCCGATGACAAGACCCGAAAAGCCGTCCGCACACTACGAAAATATTTGGGGAATTTACCCAACGCGGACGGGAAAATAGAGATAATATTGGTCGGGTGTATGGTTCGCGCTGACCCCGAAAAGGCAATGTCGGTTGGTGCGGACAGGGTATTTGCAAGCCTGTCGGAGGCATTCGACTATATAATAAGGGGATCTCCGCCGACCGCCGACCACAATAATATCCTATTTGTGAAATCGCATACACGCGACTTTTTGAAAATAGAGGACGGGTGTAATAACTACTGCGCGTACTGTTTGATACCCAAGGCGCGAGGTGGGCTGTTGCCTACATCTATGCGGGTTGACGAGGCGGAATACCGTGTGCGTGAATTGTACGCGCAGAGCCAATTTAAGCAAGAATTGGTATTGACGGGGATAAATTTGTCCTTGTATGAGTATGGTTTGTCGGCGGTTGTGCGAGCCGCAGTATCTGTTGGATACACGCGGATACGCCTTGGAAGTTTAGAGCCGAATGGAAAGATAACTGAAAGCGAACTTGAAAGTTTATCGCAAATACCCGAACTTTGTCCGCATTTTCACATATCCCTGCAATCGGGGTCGGCGCGGATATTGTCCGCGATGCGGCGGCGGTACACCCCACAAGAGTATATGCGGTTTATTACATTGGTGCGGCGGCATTTCCCTAACGCGAACATAACCACCGACATAATAGCGGGGTTTGACGGGGAAACAGACGAGGATTTCGCGGACACCCTTGAATTCGCCGAGGAATGTGGCTTCTCCAAAATTCACGCATTCGCGTATTCCGAGCGCGCGGGAACAATCGCAGAGCAAACGCGCAAATTGGCAATTGCCGACGTACGAAACACGGAAACCGTGAATAGAAAAACCGTGCAAGTGAATAAAAACACCGAATCCGTGAATTGCAATCCCGTACCTGAAAACACAAAAAAACAACGCGCCGACGCTCTCCGCGCATTGTCTGTTCGGTTGCAAAAAAAATACACTGCCCGTTTTTTGGGGCAGCGATTACAGGTATTGTGTGAGAAAGACGGGACGGGGTATTCGCGCGAGTATATCCGCGTGCGATTGCCCGACGGGTGCCGGCGCGGCGAAGTGTATGAGGTTACGCTGACTGAGGATAATTTATTGTAGGGCATTATCGTGGCGGTTCTGCGACAAACACTGCGAATGCCCGTTTACCGTCTTGTATAGTGCATTCCTCTGTAATATTGTACCCGAGTTCCGCCAATCCGTCCCGTAATTTGTCGGTTTTCGACATTGGTTGCAATATAAAACGCGTGTCTGTATTGACAGGCGCGTGTCGTAATATGTCGATAATTGTTTCTCCGCCCAACCCGGCAACCACAATATCGTACGCGTTCGCGGCAATATCCGACACAACCTCCGTGGGTAGCCCCGTAAACCCGTCAGACAAATAAAACTCGATAGGTAAGCCCTTTGCGGCGTATTGCCCGTGTTTCAGCGGTTCGGGTTTGGCATCAACAGCGATTACCCGACTGTTGTCGCCTTTTTCCGCAATATAACAACACAAAAAGGCGTGGTCTGCCCCAATATCAAGGACAGACACGCCGAGGCGTACAAAATCCGCAATCCGCCGTAACCGTGGGGTGAGGGACGTCAATTACGCGAACAACGCCTTGTTAAGGTCGGCAATCAGCGCGGAAGCATCGTGCCCGTGAACAGCGGCAGCATCGGCAATCGACTCCCCGTGAGCGGCGGCACAGCCCAAACAGTGCATACCCATCGCAAAAAATATCGGTGCGGCTTTCTCAGCGTTTATTTCGAGAATGTCGGCAATCAGGGTGTCCTTGGTTATTTCAGCCTTATCAGTCATTTTAATTCCTCCTAAAATTCCTCATTTTATTTTATAATACGAAAATTATCGACAATTTCTGTGTCCGTGAGAGAAAAGTGGTCGGCGGTCTTTGCGCGCCGATAATAATACTTTTTGCCCCTGATAGTGTCGTCCGCAAGAAACTTGTAGTTGTCGCCCCCCACATCGCCAAACACATTCGGCGGCGGCAAATTCGCATCTGCGCGGACAATTTCAAGCAGATAATCCATCTCGCCACCGCCCGACGCGATAAACAACACTCGGTCGGAGGACACAGACAACGCGGCAATTCGATTCTCCCATAGACTTGGGTAATATAACACAAAATTGCGTCCCGTGTCAAGCAGTAATTGTCGGGTTCCCTCAAAGCCGCGCGAGAGCGAATAATGCGATACTGATGCGGTGTATTTGCGTTTTTCGGGAGATAAAGCGTCGTATGAGGGCAGAATATTATTTGAAAAAAAGTCAGTTACGCCGTCCCCGTCAATGTCGCGCGGTTCGGGGAGCGGAAAGTCATCGGTTTGTACAAAAGACAATCTGTTCC
>JAISLG010000153.1 GCA_031260615.1 Oscillospiraceae bacterium
TTCGTCCGTGTTTTCTATTTCGTCCGTATCGTCAATGTCGTCATCGTCAATATCGGGTTGTGCCGAATGTTGTTCGTGATGTTGTTCGTGATGTTCTTGGTGTTCCGCAATTTCGGTGGGGGCGGTTTGGGAGATATGTTCCGCGTCTATTTTATCCATAGACTGTATTTTGTAATCGGTACTTACTTCCTCACCGTTCACGCGGAAGATATAATCTTCCATATCCCCGAACAGTTCGGACAAAGTCGCTTTAGCGGATTCCCCGTTAATGGCGGGGGTAAATTTAACGCGGTCGCCTTGCGTAGCGGTCTGGTCGATAGAGCATACAACGTCATTCACTTCGATAACGGCTGGTGTGAAGATACCGCCTTTAATTTGTTTTTGCTGACCGTTGACGTAAAACATTAAACTGCGCCCGTTGCGCCCCATAATATCGGTGAGTTTATATCCTGCGGAGCGGAGCAATTCCATAAGCGGCACGGTATGGGTATCGAAGATATTAACCTTGTGGTCATTTACGAGAATCATCGAGAAGTCGTAACCCTCACCGCGAGCGGCGGTAAGCGCGATACCGAGAGGGGTAACGAATTGCGCGCCGAGTTGAAAGTTACCGATGTCGACGCCGCGGAACATTTCACGCCGCGCTACTTGGACGCGGTTCTTATCCACGCCGAGTCCTTCCGCGACTGCTTCGGGCAACCCTTCAATCATACTGCCGCCGCCTGCGAGGTATGCCGCCCCGGGCATATCGCCGTTTACTTGTTTGATAGCGGAGGCGATTGAAGTTGCGAGGGTCTGCACGCTATCCGTAATTTTGGACATAAACTCTTTACGCGGAGCAATTTGTGGGAAACTGAAAATATCGCGGTATTCGATATTTTCACCTGTTTGGAGTTTCATAGCTTCGGCGTCGTCGAAGTCCACGAAGTATTCCTGCATTATTTTTTCAGTAATCTCGTCGCCCGCGACGGTTGCCATTTCGTATCCGACAATTTTGTAGTCACGCACGACGGCAATATCGCTCGTACCCGCGCCAATATCGGCGAGCGCGATATTGAGGAAACGCCGCTCGTATGGGAGTAATAAATTCGCGGCGGCAATCGGCTCCAAGGTAAGCGCGGACACTTTAAGCCCAGCATCGTTAGCGGTTTGGTACAACCCATTCACGACCATATTAGGTAGGAACGCGACAATGAGTTCGATACCGGCGGTTTGTCCTTTATGGCTCAGGAGGTTTATAATGGATTTACCGTCGAGTTCATACCCGGCGGCGGAGTAACCGACGCAGTAGTAGAGTTCCGAGCCATCCCCACTTTTATCGAGTCCTTTTTGCGCGGACTGCATAGCATCGGTTTCCATCAATTTAATATCCTCGGCGGTGATGGTTTCCTTAGCGGCAATATCGAATTGTTTTTTAACACGGACAGTACGGAGGTCACGTCCAGCGGCGGCAACCGCTGCTTTTTGGAGACGAATGCCGGTTTTTTTAGACAAGCGTTCGCAGACTGTACGGACAGTTTTAGCGGTGAGTGAAATATCCTCGACTTGTCCATCGGACATAGCGCGGCGTTCGTGTGGTTCGAGTTCATAGTCGAGCAATTTGAACCCATCGTCGCCGAGTTTTTCGCCGAGCAATCCGATTACGGTACGAGTACCCACATCGAGCGCGAAAATTAAGTCGCCCTGTGGTTTTAATTCTGTTTGCGCGTCGGTCATTTAATATCCTTTTGTGTTTGATATTTTTAGCGTTTTTGGGAACGGTTACGATTGCGCCGATATTTTATCGAGTTAGTTCATACCCATTGCATTTACTCATTAAAATCCTTCAACAGTTTCAACTTAGACGGGTGACGTAACTTCCGTATTGCTTTCGCCTCAATCTGCCGTATCCGCTCACGCGTAACCTTAAACACTTGCCCGACTTCCTCCAATGTTCTCGGAGTGCCATCTTTTAACCCGAACCGCAATCTAAGCACTTCCGCCTCGCGGTCGGACAGCGTTTCGAGCACTTCCTCAATCTGCTTTTTGAGCATCGCTTGTGCGGCGGCGTCAGCAGGGGATAATGCGGATTCGTCCTCGATGAAGTCACCCAAATGGCTATCCTCTTCCTCACCTATCGGGGTTTCGAGGCTAATCGGGTCTTGCGCAATACGCATAATCTCACGGATACGAGTGACATCAAGTTGCGTTTCGTCCGCCAATTCCTCTAAGGTAGCTTCTTTGCCCGTCTTGTGCAAATGCGCGTTACCCGCGCGTTTCACCTGTGTAATCTTCTCCACCATATGCACGGGTATCCGTATGGTACGCGCTTGGTCGGCGATTGCGCGAGTAATGGCTTGTCTAATCCACCAAGTCGCGTACGTTGAAAACTTAAATCCCTTGGTGTAGTCGAACTTCTCCACAGCCTTGATAAGCCCCAAATTGCCCTCTTGTATAAGGTCAAGGAACTGTAATCCACGCCCAACGTATTTTTTCGCAATCGACACGACAAGGCGCAAATTCGCCTCAGACAAGCGTTGCCGCGCCTTGTTATCGCCCTCTTTCATACGCTTAGCAAGGTCGGTTTCCTCCTCTTGCGTGAGAAGTGCAATACGCCCGATGTCTTTCAGGTAAATCTTAACGGGGTCGTCGATTATTTCCTTGTTACCGATGTTCGTTTCGGCAAGGAATATCGGGTCGTTTTCAGGCGATGCCGACACAGGGACAAAGTCGTCCGTAATCTCGATTCCGCGAGCCTCGAACTCATCATACAGGCGTTCCATCTGTTCCACGGTGATATTAAACTCTTCGAGCGCAACACTCATCTCCGTGGTAGTAAGTTTACCGTTGCGTTTCCCTGTTTCGAGCAGGGTACCGATTATTTTCGATTTGCTGTTTTCAGCCATTGTTTTTCCTTCCGTTATGTAATCGGACTTTATGCTGTCCGTTACGTTTTTGTTGCTTGATGTCGGATTAGTTTTTTTATAATTTTTACGATTTACGGATTTTGGTGCGGTTTATGATAGACATAATATCGGTGGATTCGGCGACGGAGTTTTTCTTTAATCTATGCACGCAAGAGGATAACCGTTCTTTGGTGAAGGGTATTTCGCGTGATTTTCGCATAGCCGCCGCGAATTTTGCGGTATCTTTTGGGGGCAGTTCTTGTGCGGCGTATTCGTTTGGTTCAACCCCGTCCGCGAGTAGTTTAACAAATATTTGCCAGACGGCTTTGAACACACTGTCGGAGAAACATTCCTCGGTAATCTTCGCCATAATGTCGCCGATGAAGTCGGGAGCGTACAGCATAAACGCGAGTATTGCGGCTTCGGAGTCGGTGTTATTCGTAGCGCGAATATTAGTGACGGCGGTTTGGGAGGTAGCATTTTCGAGCCGCCGCTTTTCGTATTTTACTTTACCGCCCGTAGCGTTTTCGATTTGTCCCGAGAGCAATTCAGCGGACACGCGGCACTCGGCGGCGACTTCGGAAATATAGACGGCGCGTTCGCTTTTGTTAGCAATCTTAGTGAGTATGTCCGTTGCTTTGTTAAGGTATTCCACACGAGCGGCGGGTTCGTCCAAATTAAGCCCATTTTTGGCATCATCGAGGAACACAGCGGAGGGGTTACGCGTATTGGCGAGCAATTCCCGAAAGCCGTCCGCTCCGTGTATGCGGATATATTCATCGGGGTCTTTACCGCGCCCGTCGGGTATGCGGAGTATCTTACACCGAACGCCGCATTTTTCGAGTATTGGGAGCGTTTTGGAAGTAGCGGCGCGTCCGGCGTTGTCGTTGTCATAGCAGAGAGTAACCTCGTCCACGTACTTGCGGATTAGCAATGCCTGTCTATCGGTGAATGCCGTACCGAGCGCGGCAACCGCGGTATTAAACCCAGCTGAGTGTAGTGACACAACGTCCAAGTTCCCCTCTGCGATGAGGAACGGGGATTGTTTAGCGGAGGTTTTGGCGAGGTTAAGCCCATAGAGGTGTTCGCCCTTGGTATAGCAGATTGTTTCGCCGCTGTTTTTGTATTTTGGTTCCCAATCGGGAGGGTCGGCGAGAACAGTGCGGCCGCTGAATCCGACAATTTGTCCGTTCACGTCTGAAATGGGGAACATTACGCGGTTTCGGAAAACCTCATACAGTTGTCCATTGTCACGCGCCTTGCAGACAAACGCCTGTATCAACTCGTTATGAGAGTAACCGCTATTGACAAGAATATCGGTTAATTCTGCATCGTCCCCTGCGAACCCGAGCCGAAACTGCTTAGCGGTATCGGGGGAAATGCCACGTTTGGTGAGGTATTGCCCTCCCGCCGCGCCACTTGCCGAGTACAGGCGGTATTCGTAGTATTTGGTAATGGTTTCGTTGAGTTCGAGCAGTCGTTTACGGTGATGGGTACGCTCATTTTCACGGCGTTCGTCCTCGGGTGACATAGACGGGGGAGTAGTACCTGTTTCCCGACAAAGTTGGAGCACAGCCTCTTTGAAACTGACATTCCCTTTAAGTCGGAGGAAGTTAAAGGCGTCGCCGCCCGCGCCGCACCCATAGCAATGGAAGTGGTCGGCATAGATATGGCAAGACGGGGTTTTCTCGGCGTGAAACGGGCAAAGGCAAACATAGTCACTGCCCGAGCGTTTCATACCGCTAACATATCGCGACATCAAATCGGACATACGAACTTTGGATTTGAGTTGGTCGAGGAATTCGGGTGGGTAGAACATTACAGCCTTTACAATTTATGGTGGGTATTGTAATGTGTGGTTATCGTGTTGTGTGGTCGGGGCGTGTCGGGGCGGTGTGTGGTCAGCGCGATGTGTGTCGGGGCGATGTGTGTGTCAGGGCGGTGTGTGGTCAGGGCGATGTGTGTGTCGGGGCAATGTGTGTGTCGGGGCGATGTGTGTGTCGGGGCGATGTGTGGTCGGCGTGTGTGTGTCGGGGCAATGCGTATCGGGGCAATGCGTGTCGGGGCAATGTGTGGTCGTGACGATGTGTGGTCGGCGTGCGTGTCTGGGCGGTGTGTGTCGGGTCAATGTGTGGTCGTGACGATGTGTGGTCGGGGCGATGTGTGGTCAGGGCGATGTGTGGTCGGCGTGTGTGTCGGGGCGATGTGGACATCGCCCCCTACAAGGAGCATTTATTTCAATCGAAACAATGTGGGTGAAAACTCTTGTCGTACACAAACCGCGCTAATCTAATCGAACCAATACAGGTGAAGGCGACATGCTTTTCTTTTGGTTCTTTTCTTTCGCAAAAGAAAAGAACACGTCCCCTTCGTTGCCCTTTCGTTGCCCCTTCGTTCTTCCTGTTGTTCCCCCTGTTGTTTTTGTTATAGGGCTTAGTGTGCGTTTGGCACGAACAGTTCATTGAATTTATCGACAGCATAGCGGTCGGTCATACCCGCTATGTAGTCTGTGATAGCCCGTTCGGGGCCTTCTGTTTCGCATATTCTTTTGTAAATCCCGTCGAGCGACGCGCCGCGCGTATTGATATAATACCCATACAGCGAGAATATCACATATTCTGCCTTAACCGCGCCGTTATATGACGTATCGCGCATATACACATTTTTGAACATAAAGTCGCGCAGTTCCGAGAACACCTCATCTATTTCCTCTGTATAACCTATATCCTCCTCACCGCGCGAGTAGTAGTAGGTGATGAGGGAATTTACGAGTGTAGTGATACGCTCACTTTTGGTGTAGCCGAGGGTAACGACGGCACGTTTAGGGAGGTCGGAGTTAGTAAGGATACCGAAACTTTTAGCGTCCTCGATATCGTGGTTGATATAGGCGAGTTTATCGCAATATTTAACAACACGCCCCTCCAAGGTTTTAGCCATACCCACGGAGTGGTTGATAATGCCGTCCATAACCTCAGCGGTGAGGTTAAGCCCCTTTCCGTCTTTTTCGAGGAACTGAGCGGTACGGACGGATTGCGCGGCGTGAATGAAACCGGTTGAGGATATTTTATTAAGGGCATGTTCCCCGTTATGCCCGAACGGGGAGTGCCCGAGGTCGTGACCGAGCGCGATAGCCTCAGTCAAGTCCTCATTAAGGCGCATAGCGCGCGCAACCGTTCTTGCAATCTGAGCTACTTCGAGGGTATGGGTTAGCCGAGTCCGAATATGTTCAGTTTTCGGAAAAGCGAACACCTGTGTTTTATGCGCGAGTCGCCGAAACGAGGATGAATGAATAATCCTATCGCGGTCGCGCTGAAACTCAGTACGAACGGAGTCGGGTTCTTCGGCGACTTCACGCCCGTCGGTTTCAAAGGACATCTTAGCATTTTTGCTTAGAGTGTACTTTTCATTCCATTCGGTCAGTTCCCTGATGAACATAACGACCTCCCGAAATTAAGGTTTACAAACATAGTAAAATTGTGCAATTTGCATAACATTTGCATAACAATTTAACTCATCACTATATATTATCGACAAAAAGGCGAAAAATATAAGTATGATTGTCAAATATTGCGTTAAGAGCCGTAAAAGAAAGCGATTTGGGGTAGTGGCGTGTCTTAAAGCGTAGTTGAGGGTGTGGGGTTACACATATTTATCGGGGAATATTTCGGGCAACAACCCATTTAATGTATTCGCAAAGGGAACGGTAAGTCCGCGTAATTGCGGGTGGGCGGATTTATCGGCGCGGAGTCCGATAAAGTGTCGCCATTCTCGTAAATTCGCTGTCATAACGAGTTCAGTTTTTAGGCTGTTTGGGAGTATTGACCGAGCCGCCTCGGGGGTTGCCCCATCCGCGAGCAATGTATTATACGCGGTTTCGGCGGACTCGCACTGTGTTTTCCAAGTGGAATACAGTGTGGGGTTATCGGCGAAGTATGGTTTAATTACGGTCAAACCGCCCTTGCTATCCCCGTAGTTGCAATACCGAGTGCTTTCTTGCGAGTAACTCGCAACGCGGTGCCTGACAATCTCGTGAGTAACGCCCCTATCGGTAACAAACCGTACGGTAAAGGAAACGTGTTCAAGAACACTCTCGTGACCGCGCTTAATAATATTCGCGATAAACCGCGCGGCACTGTCGGCAGTAATTTTGTCCTCGCTTTTATAGCAGACACGCCCGATTAACTCGATACGTTTCGGTATCTCACGCCATTCGGGCGGATTGATAAAGTCAAAGGACTGCTCGATTATTTTCATATACACTCACAAGTGGTGTGGCCACCTTATTATTTCGCAAGTATTTTGAGTATCGGGAATATAGTTGCAATCAAGTCGAAGTCGCGGTCGTTGTGCAGGAGCGGAAAGTTATTGTTAATCGCGGTAGGGGCAATCATTACATCGACAGTGTTTCGTATCGTAATTCCATTTCGGCGCAATGAAAAATAAAGGTTTGCAGAGTTTGCATAGGTGTACTTATCTTCTTTGAGAAAATACACAGGGATAGCATCCAAGAAACTTACCAACTCAGAAAATTCTTTTCCCGTTCTTGCACCTTGCAACACTTCGTGGTAAGTGTATATAGATATACCGTAATCAATTTTATCGAACCGAATTTGTTCAAACAATTCTTGTTTTGGGTTTTGTACTTTTTTTAACGTGTCAATTATCACAGAGGTATCAACTAAAATCATACAAACGCCCTATCTTGGCGCAGTGCTTTGTAGTCGTAGTCGTCCGCGAGGATTTGTCCGTGATAATTAAATATATCGTGTTTATCGCGTTCTGCCTGATGTTCGTTAAAGAATTGTTTACCCTCATCGGCGATTTGTTCGAGGGTTTTGCCACCGAGGGAATTTTTGCGTATATAATCAACCCTATTCAAAAATTCCTCATACCAGTTTTCCGACAAGCCCTCATCTGTTGTGTCATTCGTGTTTGTATCGTACATAATACACCTCCGCAATGTTAGATTGTTGCCCCCTTACCGCACGGCAAAATTCGCCAATTTACCTCGCACGCCTATTTCTTTTACAATAGTCTTTCCCTCAAACAATTCGGGCAACTGCCCCTTAACGAAGGTTGTCAAATCTGTCTTATCGAGGTCGGAGGGGACTATCAAATGCGCGCGTATTTTCCCATTTAACTGCACAGCAATCTCGATTGTATCCGCCGCTTTAATCTCGCCGTATTCTGCCCATTTCGCGTTATGAACGTAACCACCGTATATTTCGTGGTACAGTTCTTCGGCGGCGTGGGGAGCGAACGGGTGGAGTATAATCAACAGTTTCTCATACTGTGTCTTAGTAATCCCGGTTTTTTCCGCGACATTGATAAACGTCATCATCGCGGCAATAGCCGTATTAAACTTCATTGCGTCAATATCGTCCGTTACTTTTTTGATAGTTTTATTTAACTCATTATCGGTGTCTGGGGAGGGAGTGTCAACGAATTTATCGGCAAGTTTCCATACACGTTCGAGGAAACGGTAGCACCCGACAACGGCGAGGTTATCCCATTTAACGACCTTTTCAAAATCCCCGAGGAACATCTCATAGAGCCGCATAGTATCCGCGCCGTACTCGCGTATAACGTCGTCGGGGTTGACGACATTCCCACGCGACTTTGACATTTTCTGTCCGTCCGAGCCGAGTATCATACCGTGCGCGGTGCGTTTGAGGTACGGTTCGGGGGTATTCACAACGTCGCAATCGTAGAGTACCTTATGCCAGAAACGGCTGTACAGGAGGTGGAGGGTAGTATGTTCCATACCACCGTTGTACCAATCCACGGGCGCGTAGTAATCGAGGGCTTCCTTACCGATAAGCGCGTTGTCATTGTGGGGGTCGCAATACCGTAGGTAATACCAAGACGATCCAGCCCATTGCGGCATAGTATCGGTTTCGCGTTTCGCGTCGCCGTGGCATTTCGGGCATTTACAGTTGACCCAATCGGTCAAACTTGCGAGCGGGCTCTCACCGTCGTCGCGGGGCTTGAAGTTATCGGTATGTGGGAGAACGAGGGGTAATTCACTTTCGGGTAGCGGAACGTAACCGCACTTGTCGCATATTACAATCGGGATAGGCTCACCCCAGTATCGTTGTCTTGCGAAGAGCCAGTCACGCAGTTTATAGTTAATTTTGCGCGTACCCTTGTTATTTATTTCGAGCCAAGACTTAATCTTATCGAGAGCGTCGTCCACGGACAATCCGTCAAGGAAACCGCTGTTAATCAACACACCCGTTTCGCAATCGGTGAACGCGGCAGTGCCGTTGTAAGCGTTATGCTCGGCGTTATCGACCACTTGAATAATCTCCGCGCCGAACTTAGTAGCGAATTCAAAGTCCCTATCGTCGTGGGCGGGAACAGCCATAATTGCTCCCGTACCGTACCCGAACAGGACGTAATCGGAAATAAAAATGGGTATCGCTTTACCCGTGACGGGGTTAATCGCGCTGATACCGAGCAATTTAACACCCGTCTTGTCTTTGTCGGTTGTACGGGTTAATTCTGACTTAGCGGCGGTTTGTTTGACATACGCGGCGACTTCTGCGGAGTTGGTAATAATCCCGTCATCGAGCCATTGTTTAATGGTAGGGTGTTCGGGGGCGAAAACGGAATAGGTTGCCCCGAACAGGGTATCAGCGCGCGTGGTATAGACGGTGAAGTTACCGCCGTTATCGGTGCCGAACGTAACTTCCGCGCCCTCGGATTTACCAATCCAATTTATCTGCCCGACCTTGATACGGTCGAGGTAATCCACGGTATCGAGCCCGGTAATCAACTGTTCGGCGTACTCGGTAATTTTGAGAGCCCATTGCGGTTTTTCCCGTTTAACGGTTTCGGTACCGCACCGTTCGCAATGTCCGTCTTTTGCTTCTTCATTGGCGAGGACAGCCTTACAAGACGGGCACCAATTGACGAGCATTTTTTTCTTATACGCGAGTCCTTATTCAAACAATTTGAGGAAAATCCATTGAGTCCATGTATAGTATGACGTG
>JAISLG010000014.1 GCA_031260615.1 Oscillospiraceae bacterium
TTATAACAAAGAGTTGAAACTCCTGTTCGGGGACATTATAGACGCGTCTGATGGAATATTCGAGATTGTGCCGATAATCACCGACAAGCAAAGCCAATATTTTTGCGTGTCAACAGGCAAAGATGAACAACACCACGTTTCGTCAACCTTTATAAGTATAACGGATGTGTCCGACCTTATCGCGGCGCGGAAAAAAGCCGAGGAAGGTAATATCCGAAATAGCCGATACATCATCGACACGGCGCGTGAAATGTCAAACCAATTATCACTCCTCGGCGAACAGGGGCGGAGTGTAATATCCGAGGACAGGCTCGACCGAACCGCTATACGGAAGTTCCTTTGGGCAACTACGGGAGCGGTGAACAGTTTGCGGATACTCTCCAATAATATATCCGACTATATGAAGTTTGAAACAGGCGAATTTGCGATTACTAACGTCATATACGAGTTTGCGAGTTTGATAAACGATGTTGTCACGGCGACCGTTGACAAAATCAAGGATAAAAAAATCGAGTTTGTAGTATTCACCGAAAGTAAAATACCGCACGGGATACTTGGCGACGATACGCGGATACGCACTATGCTTATGCACCTACTCGACAATGCCGTGAAATTCACGGAACGGGGTGTAATATCGCTCAAATGCACTATGTTGCGTGACGAAAAGGATAAGGGTAAGTTCACATTACAATTTGAGGTTGCGGACACGGGGCGCGGTATATCCGAGGAGAATTTGCCTAATGTGTTCAGTGTAATGTTCCGCCGCCGCGACGGTGACGAGAACAAATTGCAAAGCAAGGGGATTGGGCTTAATATTGCGTACCGTATCGCGAAGATTATGGACGGGGATATGACAGTCGAGAGTAAACTCGGCGAGGGTACTAAATTCACGGCGACTGTCAAGCAATGGCTGTATTCGGATTCTGACGGCGACACACCTTACGCGGAGTTAGACGAGCCTGACAAGTATCGGGTACTCTTATTTGACGAGTCCGACATACGCGTACGCTCGGCAAAAGCAACATTTGAAAACCTTGGAGCGAAGATAGACACAGCCATTACATCGGAGAAGTTTATACTGCGTTTAACTGAAATGAATCACACGCACATAATAATATCGGCGGCACAGGCAAAGATATACGCGAGTATCATCGAACAGGGGGGTGTATTAACTGCCGTTATGGGTGCGGAGGAAACGGACGAGGACTTACAAGGCAAGTTCAACGCATACCTCGATAACCCATTATATGCACTGCCTGCGGTTAATTTTCTGCTTGGGGAGGAGATACCCGCGCAGAGTGTATTTTACGCGCCCGATGCGCGGATATTGATAGTTGATGATATGAAAACGAACCTTATGTCGGCGGCGCAGAAGATGTGGAAGTACAATATTACGCCGACTTGCTTGGAGAGCGGCGCGGAATGCTTGACCCTAACGGAAAAGGAAGTGTTCGACATAATATTCCTCGACCATATGATGCCCGGTATAGACGGGTTAGAAGTGTTGGAGAAACTGCGAGGGCGTGGCTATACCGCGCCGATAGTTATTTTCACGGCGAATGCGCAACACGGAGTGCGAAATGTGTTTAAGGACGCGGGGGCAACGGATTTCATATCGAAGCCGATTAACCGCGCGGAGTTGGAACGGATATTGACAGAACAACTGCCGAAACGGAAGATGCTGACTGAGGCAATATAAGGGGGCACGATGTCCACATCGCGCCGTCAACACATTGCACTGCGTTGTGTCCTCCCACATTTACAGGGGTTACACGTTACTCCCCAAAATAAACTTACGCTTTTCTCAATTTACCCCTTGACAAACTAAAAAAAGCACTCCCAAATTTCTTTCGTACGAAAGAAACCTAATAGGCAGAGCCTATTAGGTACGATACAACCTCAAAGTACATAGACAGGATTCCGCGTCATATTTTTTGATTTAATATACGGGCAACGAGAGGTAATATGCCGAACCAAAATATACACGCGGGGCATCGTGCGCGGAAAAGGCAATTTGTATTGAAGCACGGGATAGCGGATTTGCCGCTCCACGAGGTGTTGGAAGTATTATTGTACAGTGCAATGCCGAGGAGGGACACGAACGGGGCGGCACACATTTTAGCCGAAAGGTATGACAGTTTAAGTGCGGTATTGGACGCGCCGTATCGGGAATTGGCGGCGCATTTGACGGAAAATACAGCGTTTTTGTTAAAGTTTGTACGCGACATTGCGTGCGAATACGCGTTGCAAAAGGGGCGTGCGGATTACAATGGGTCGCCGACGACGGACACGTTGAAGGAATATGTGGAAACTCTGTTTTTCGCGGACGGGGTGGAGCAAGTTTACGCGATATTCTTCGACCGAAAGCGGCATATTAAGGCGAGTCGGCAGTTGTCGACGGCAGGGGATTTCGGTAGTTGTATGTTTTCGGCGACGGAGATTGCTGAATTCGCCGCGGAGTATAACTCGACAAATATAATAATAACGCATAACCACCCGTTGGCGGCAAAGGCTCCGTCAACTAATGACTTTTTGATAACAAAAAAATTGTCGGCGGAACTGCGTAAATCGGGGCTAATATTGCTCGACCATTTTGTAGTCGGGACGGACGGAGTTTGCTCGTTTAAGGAGGAATATAAAGAATTTGTGTTTTGATATTGTTGGACTTGACAAGTATAGTTAAAAAAATACTCTAAAAAAAGCGTTAGGGTATTTTTTTGCAAAAAAAGCAAAAAAATTTTTCAAAAAAGATTGTAATTTTATTTAATATATTGTAGAATAAAACCAATCAAAGTTTTATTTTGAAAATGTATTA
>JAISLG010000017.1 GCA_031260615.1 Oscillospiraceae bacterium
ATCAATACTGTCTGCCGACCAAAAAATCGGATTCTACCTCGGCGACGCAATCGCACTCAAAGATAACGGCGACAAACTCGGGTTCGTCCGCGCACTCAAAACTACCCTGCTGTCTATCCCCCATTCGCCGTTCCACTCGAAAATGATTAAATCTCTGTCCTCGCTTGCTTGACGTGACGTGACACTGCACCCTCGGTCCACTCGTCTGGATTTGTTCAGCACCCAGACTAAATTTGCCCCACGGCACACTATATAATGATAATAAAACGCGCCACTTCCACAGATACGCCGCGTATAATTGAACTTATACAGTTTGAAAATGGTGGCGATTACCCTCAAAAAGAATTCTATGAACCCGAGTATGTCCAAAATGGCATTATATCGGGTTCGCTTGTGTTCTTTGCGGCGTTTGACGATACAAATGTTCTCGGACAAAGTAAAGGGTTGCTTGTCGGTATCGCGTGCGCGAAATACGAAACCCCCGATATTGTTTATACCTGCCATTTGATTGTTCTCCCCGATTGCCGAGGTCACCACTTGGGGTGGCAACTCTGTACCACATTGTACGATTACATCAGCGAGCAGAATATCCCCCTTGTCTATTCCCTCCCAATTGCTAAGCATATTATCGGGCAGAAATATATACTCAGCGCAACAAGTGCGAAACCTGTCGGTGCGCTCCTTAACCGCTTCAACGGGCGGAATAATATCGTTTTGTCCAACCACTCCGCTCCCGTTACGCAATTAACCGATACCACTCCGAAATACACCGTGTACCCCGAATATGATTACGCGGAGTTCTTCGGGGATTATTCAAGTTTTCAAAAAATATCCGAAACCACTGCCCTCCCGAAATCCGTAAACCTGTTCCTCGACAACAAAACAAATGTCGGTAACGGGTTCTTTTACACAGGGAATTATCCGCGCAATAACGGGTATTACTCCATTTACCACCGCTCCGATATACCGCGCGAATTCATAGCCTCCCTCAAAGTCGCGCCTGAATGTGAGCCTATCCTAAATCAAGTATTGTTAAACTATGCCGACCACAATTAAATCTAAAATTACCAGAATAATCCTACTCGCTACGATTATCCCGATAGTTGCTGTTACCACAATCAGCATTATCGGGGTGTTTGCTATACGCAACCATACGATACGGGAGAGCCGCACCGCGCTTACCACCGAGATTAAAAACGAAATAACAATACTCGCGGACAGCCGCGCCGACGTTATCGACGACCGACTCCGAAAAATACAGGACAATACCCATAACATTGCCAAAACCGCCGAGAATATCGCGAAATACCCCGAGGAATACGCCAACCGCTCCGTCACTTACCTCCGCGACAGCGAAATACTTACTCCCGCGGTTCACCTCCGCACCTCAAATGGTGTCGACCCGCTCGACCCGATAATCGCCGCGCATATCGCGCTTTTCGGGAATATACAAGATGCGCTGTCACACGATTATATGCCCTATAACGGCATTGGAGGAAACTACATCGGAACAACAAAGGGTGTGTTTATCACCGTTGATACAGGTGAAAAAAAGTCCGTTGAATACGACACGAACTACCCCGTTACAACCCGCCCGTGGTGGATTACCGCCGTTGACGCTGGGAAACTGGCTTGGACAGAAATGTTCCCCGATGCAGCCGGGCGAGGTGTGTCTATTGCTTGCGCTGAACCGTTTTATTACAAAGACGGAACTCTCGCCGGGGTTGCAAGTTCGGGTACAACACTTCACTCAGTCGCGGGTGAAGTCCTCGAAAATACGGAGATAAATGGGTTAGGTTACGCGTTTCTCCTCAATGAGGAGGGAAAACTCGTTATCACCCCGAATGAAATACCGCAAGACGAAAAAGGCGCGTTGATATACGAGGATTACCTTTTCCACGAAGAATCCGAAGTCCGCGCGTTAGCCGAAAAAATGGTTATGGGTGACGAAGGGATTATGTCGCTGACACTGGACGGTGAAGAAGTTTTCGTTGCTTACGCTCCGCTTGTTTCTACGAATTGGTCGGTGGGTATCGTGTTCCCTATATCAAGTGTGAATGAACCCGTCGATAATATATCAAACAAGATACGCGATAATATCTTCCTCATTACAATGATATTCTTCCTGTTCGCGGTAGTTATACTTTGCATATTCATTGCCGTGTCGTTTAACTTCGCGGATAGTTTCTCGAAGCCGATAAAAGCCGTTACGGAGTCCGTTCAGATAATTGCGAACGGCGACCTCGACCGACAAATCGACATCAATACGAATGACGAACTCGAAACCCTCGGGAACGCCGTTAATAAAATGTCGGCGAATATAAAAGGATATATTGCGGATTTGTCGGCTGTTACCGCCGAAAAAGAGCGTATCGAAACAGAATTGTCGATTGCGGCGCAGATACAAGAGAGTATGTTGCCGCATATTTTCCCGCCGTTCCCCGACCGAACCGAGTTTGATATTATGGGTGTTATGTTCGCCGCTAAGGAAGTCGGAGGGGATTTTTACGATTACTATATAATCGACAATAACCTCTATACGGTTATCGGCGACGTGTCGGGCAAGGGCGTACCCGCCGCTATGTTTATGGCGATAACAAAGATGTTGATTAAGTCACAGGGGGAACAGCCGACTAACGACATTTTCGAGATTACAAACAATGTACTGTGCGAGAACAACGATGCGGATATGTTTGTAACGTCATTTATTGGGCGGCTCGATGTGACGACGGGAGAATATTTTTGCTCCAACGCGGGTCACGACGACCCGATTGTTAAGCGTAAGGGCGGTAAATGGGAAAAATTCTCGACACACCACAGCTTAGTGCTGGCAGGTATGGAGAATATGCACTACAAAGAAGACCCGATA
>JAISLG010000097.1 GCA_031260615.1 Oscillospiraceae bacterium
ATACCCTTTTCCATATTCTTGGCAAGTGTTTCCGCACCGAAACATTCAAGCAGCGCATCGAACAACGGGCGCAAATAAGGGTCGATTTTATTCTGCAAATCCCCCGGGCAGAAAGCCGAGTTTCTCCCCAGCTTCGACAGCGGGGCGAGTTAATATTATCCGAGAGGTGTCGCGGTTCTTGAATGATTTCGAGGCGGCGGCAACTGCAAGGTATGTCTTGCCCGTACCCGCAGGACCGACACCGAATGTTACGGTATTATCCCGTATCGCCGCAACGTATTTCTTTTGCCCAGCCGTTTTCGGTGCAACGGGTTTGCCCGTATTAGTCAGGAACAAACAATCGCTATTCATTGGGAAGTCATCGAGTTCGTCCCCGTTCTCCGCCGCAAGCATAATAAGTGTCAAATCGTTTTCCGTAACCGTTTCGCGCGAATCCCATAACTCGGACAGTTTAAGAATAGTCCGTTCAGCGGGCGCGGTGTTCTCCCCGACAATCCTAAGCGTTTCGCCGCGCGCAAAAACACGCACGGCGAAACGCTCCTCTATAATACTCACGTTTCTGTCGAGTTCCCCGAAGATAAGCGGTAACTTATCCGCCGAGATGTTAATCGTCGTTTCTTGTATATTACCTTGCATACAACGTCTTTTACTTAGTTATAATCCGCAAATTGCCATCCCCGTCGATGTCATAAAACTCATATTTGCCGACCGATTTCGGCTGTGCCGTGTACTTCGCGGTGAACCCGTCGGGTAGTTCCGCCGTATTGATGAATGTTCCCGTTTCGGGGTCGTATGTCAGGGACTTCTCAGTCGTGTCGCCCGTTTCCTCGTCCGTTTCAGCGTATTCCACATCGAATGTAAGATAACTGCCGCCCATTACAAAAGTCTGCGTTTCCGCGAATATTCCGTGCAGTTCTTTGACCGTGCCGTCTGCCGCGTTTTGATATATTGGTGTTGCCGTGTCCGACTTCGGAACATATATCGGTCTGCCGCCTACAAACGCAAGTATCTTAACCCTTGCCGCTCCGAGCGGTTCGGATACTAATTTTTTGTCCTTGTCTGTGATGTACAGGCGGTCTTTCGTTTCGTCAAGCGACAATACCTTAACCGCGAAACCGTCACCCGTAAGGAATACAGTTGCCTTTGCGCCGTCAGTGTATTCGGGGTCGAACTTCAAATCGTATTCCGTAACCTTGCCGCTCTCCGCGACATAGTATAACCCCTTGTCGCCGAGTATTACCGCGGCAGACCAGTATTTCGCGTTGATTGCGAGGTTTTTCGGGTTGGTTGCGGCGTGTTCGGATAATTTGGTGTACAGTCCGTCCGTCTTGTCGGAATTTATGCGGTACACGGCGAATTTGTCCGCGTAATACGCGATAAAGTCGCTGTCATTCACAAACTGTATCGAGATTACGCCCGTCAGCCCCGTATTGTATATTGTATTCTTAGACGGAGCGTTGGTGCTGCTCGATGATATATCCGTTGTTTCGGTATTGTTGCCCGTGGATTCTGCCGTTTGGTCGTTAGTTGCCTTGGTTTCGGTAGTTTTCTTTACAACGGGGATTGGTATAAACGAGTTGTGGAACAACTCCGCGTAATTTACCTCGGTGAATTTCCCCGTATCATAAAAGTGCAGTATATAGTTCTCGGGTGCGTTTATCTTTGCCCCCGAATATAATGTACCCTTGCTGTTTGCAACGGCTTCGTTAAGCGTTACAAAATCGTTCGCGTACATCGCGGTGACTGTTACGGTGCTGTTCGCGTCGCCGTGTTCCTGTTCGACAAGGTTTATTATTTCGTTGAACTCGGAGAGTGTCATATAATCGTCAAACGATATACATATATCGGCACGTTTAATCTCCTCCGCTGGCTTGGTTTTCAAAACCAACAGAGTATTCTGCATTTCCGCCGCACGCCGTTCGTCCGTGAGTACAATAACATTGTTACGCGCCTTTTCGAGGCTCGGCGCGATAAATACCGTATACGCGCCCATAGCACTGACAAAAACTGCCATTGCGCCCGCAACGGGTAACCAATTGTTGACAAAGAAGTTCCTGACGGGTGCGCCCTTTACCTCAACCCGCGCCCGCTTTAATACTGTTCGCCGTGTTTTCTCCGCGTCAAACGCATTTTCTATGAATACTTTTTTGTAAAAATTCTTAGTGGTCATACCCGTCCTCCTTCCTTAACATTCTCTATTATTCCGACTTTTCCTTTTTGAGTGCACTGCCCTTGACAGGCTTTGTCGCTTTCTTTTTCTTTAATAACCCTAACTTATCCTGTTGACGTTCGAGTTCGCGGTACAGTTTCGTCTTGACACTGCTTTGGTTCATTTCGAGCAACTCGGCAATATCGGCGAGTTTCATATCCTCTGCAAAGTACAAGTAGAATATCTTACCCGTAACGGGGTCGTTCGTAACAATGTCGTCATACACTTGCTTGGCGAACAGCGTGTTCTCAACCATTACATCAAGTAACGGCTGGTCCTTTGCAATCGCGGCATCGAGCGCGGCGTATCGCGGGTCGTCATTCTCGGGGATATACTCAGGTTGGAACTCTTTGTTTTTCTTGCGCTCATCAAATACGCCGCCAACCTCGTATTTGAGCAGGTTAATCAAGAACGCCTTTGGGTTTTCGATGTCCGCCCAACCTTTTTTTATAATGTACTTATAAAAACGGATATATATGCGCTGAACAATATCGTCAAGGTCGGGTATGCCGTTACACTTGGCGGTAACCGCACGGACAATATCCGTGTGCGTTTCATCGTAAACGCGGTTAAAATAGTCCTCCGCGCTCACGCGTATCGTATCCTTTACAGGTTTTCCGCGTACTGAAAGCAAGTGACTTACCTTCCGAGTTTCATAGCCCGTCTAACCGCCAAGCAACAAAACCCTCTGTAATTATAGTATCGTTTTTTCGCAAAAAAGTTTCAAATTTCCAAACACAAGAGGTAACGAGGGGGAACAACAAGGGACAACAACAAAGGGGAACGAATGGGGAATGCAAGGGTAACGAAAGGAGAACGTGTTCTTTTCTTTCGCGAAAGAAAAGAACCAAAAGAAAGCTTTGGTGTCCTAACCTTATTAGTTCGGTCTTGCAAAACACTGCCCTCAACTCTTACCGTCCTTACACGTCACCATTGCCATACTTGTGTCGTGTAGGGCGCAATGTCCACATTGCGCCGTGTGCCAACATTGCGCCGTGTACCAACATTGCGCCGTGTACCAACATTGCGTTGTGTACCAACATTGCGCCGTGTACCAACATTGCGTTGTGTACCAACATTGCGCCGTGTACCAACATTGCGCCGTGTACCAACATTGCGCCGTGTACCCACATTGCGCCGTGTGCCAACATTGCGCCGTGAACCAACACCACACTGTGCAACACCACGTTGTGCAACACCACACCGTGTAACACCACACCGTGTAACACCACACCGTGTAACATCACACCGTGTAACACCACACCGTATCAACGGATTTATACAACACATATATTGTTTCGGCTACTTTACGGCGCATTGTATAAACCTAATATTCCTGTCCATAATTTTACCATAAAAAAGCGATAACGCAAAGGGGAAAAATGATAAACTTTATAAGAAAGTTACTTCGGAACGATGAATTGTTGGTGACTGCCGCGTTTATACTCGGCGCGGTGATTGCGTTGTCGGCGGCGATGTTTCGGACATTCGCGGACGACTGCGACAAAATACCCGACGAAGTATTTCGGCTCCATATACTTGCCAACTCGGACAGTGATACCGACCAAGATTTGAAATATGCGGTTCGTGACGAGTTGCTCGCCGACTTCGGGGACATATTCGGGGGGGCGGACAGCATTACCGAAGCGGAAGGATACGCGCGTGAAAACATTGCATACATCGAAACCAAAGCAACCGAATACGTCCGCGCGCAAGGGTTTGACTACACTGTCCGCGCCGAGGTTGCCGAGATGTATTTTACTACACGAGTGTACGGGGATATTACTATGCCGGCGGGGGATTACCGCGCACTCCGTATTACAATAGGCGAGGGTGACGGGCGTAACTGGTGGTGTGTTATGTTTCCGCAACTATGTTTGCCTGCCGCCGCAGTACAGGCTGAGGATAACACGGACAGCACCCCCGTTATGTTCACCCCCGAAACAAGCCGTGTAATCGAAAACGGGGGGAAGATTAAAATGCGGTTCTTCCTGTATGAGTGGGTGAGGAAATACTTTTGATTATTATGTAGTGTGTGACAATAATACGCCCCGTATCCGAAAAGAGATACGGGGGCGTGGGTATTATCGCAATGCATTGCGATTTAGGCGGCATAACCCTTTCCGTCAGCAGGTTGAAGTGATTTAGTTATTATGCGAATAAAGTCTATCAATGTAAGGAGACCGAGGCAACCCACAGTAAGCAGCTTAAGAACACCGATACCCGTATATCCGAGATAAAATCTGTCTATGCCGAACGAACCGAGGAACAGCGCCAACAGAACGGCTGTAATCCAACTTTTCTGCCCGTCAGCACCGCCAAAGCCTTGATTGTCACTACGGTTTAACAGGACTTGTTTTTGCTGTTCATACTCGCTTTCCGACAGCACACCCGACTCGCGGAGTTGCTTTAATTTATTCAAGTCATCGTACTTGTTCATTGCTTGAAACCTCTTTCTTATATTTTTTTCCTTGAATTTCCTTACGGAGGTCAATACTATTGACCTCCGTATTATACATATGTATAATAATTTGTCGATTTATACAAAACGCACACGCATTGTTTGTACACATTGCACAACTCATTTGTGCGCTAACAGACGTACTGTAAATTGTATACAAAACGCGACTTGTAATTTGTAATGGTGCGATGTCCACATCGGACCATTACATCAGAACTTGACATAACCGCATATATAGTTATACTTAACCGTAAGTGTGTAATGTAAAAAATGTCTGTACGAGAGTATAATATAATATGGAACAATCGCGTAAAAACCAACTGAACGAAATCGCGCGGAAAGCGCGTATCAATATCGTTGAAAGCACATACCACGCAAAGTCGGGACACCCCGGGGGTTCACTCTCGGCTGTCGAGGTCGTGACTTATCTTTACTTCGATAAAATGAATATCAATCCGAAAGACCCGTCCGACCCCGAACGGGACAGGTTTGTATTGTCAAAGGGGCACGCCGCACCCGTGTTGTATTCGATACTTTCACAGCGCGGTTTCTTTGACGGCGCGGAAATAAACACATTGCGAAAAGTGGACTCGTCCTTGCAAGGACACCCCGATATGAAACTGACGCCCGGGGTGGATATGAGTACGGGTAGTTTGGGGCAAGGTTTTTCCGCCGCCGCGGGTATGGCATTGGGATTAAAAATTGGCGCGCAAAAAGTGTACGCGTTACTTGGCGACGGTGAGATACAAGAGGGTATTGTCTGGGAAACGGCAATGTTTGCGGCGCATTACAAATTAAGTCGGTTAATAGCGGCGGTGGACAATAACAAACTGCAAATAGACGGGGCAGTATCGGACGTTATGTCGGTGTATCCGATTGAGGCGAAGTTCGCGGCGTTCGGGTGGAATACGATTACGGTGGATAACGGACACGACTGGGACGAGTTGGAGGCGGCGTATCGCAAAGCGGACGAATACGCGGCAACCACGGACAAACCAACCGTTATTGTACTGAATACCGTCAAGGGTAAGGGCGTGTCCTTTATGGAGAATAAAGCGGAATGGCACGGCAAAGCCGCGAATAAAGAACAGTTGGACGCAGCGGTCAAGGAGTTAGCTGTATTAATGTTTTAAGGGGGGTTACTAATGGCAATACCTGTATTTGAGGACGAACGAC